>JBIIWK010000006.1:0-25109 GCA_044338955.1 Burkholderiaceae bacterium | reverse complement strand
GCGCAGAGCTATGAGCCAAATGGCTTTGGGCTTTTCAATACCGTCGGCAATGTCTGGGAATGGTGCGCCGACTGGTTTAGTTCGGACTATCATGTCAGCACCAGTCGCGAAAACCCTCTGTATTCCATTCCAACGGGCAAACGTTCAATGCGAGGTGGATCTTTTTTATGCCACGACTCCTATTGCAATCGTTACCGACTTGCAGCAAGAGGTGCGAATACGCCTTCAACCACGTCTAGCAATTGCGGCTTCCGGGTGGCGGGTAATACTTAGTCACAACCAATACGACCTATGACCCACATCCTCGCAATCGACCAAGGCACTACTAGCTCTCGCGCCATTTTATTCAATGCGCAGGGTAACGCGGTGCATCGTGCGCAGTTAGAGTTTAAGCAAATATTTCCGCAACCGGGCTGGGTTGAGCATGATGCGCTTGAGATCTGGCAGACGCAATTGCAGGTGATTCAACAAGTGCTGGCTGAAACCAGCTCTAAGCAGGTGATTGCGGCAATCGCCATCACCAATCAACGCGAAACGACTGTGCTATGGGATCGACAAACCGGTCAACCCCTGGCCAACGCCATCGTCTGGCAAGACCGTCGTACGGTTGAGCACTGCGAAGCCTTGAGGCAACACGGCCATCAGGCGTTGATCCAAGAAAAAACCGGTTTAGTCTTAGACGCTTATTTTTCAGGCACTAAACTCGCCTGGCTGCTCGACAACATCCCTGGCGCCCGAGCACGGGCAGAGCGCGGTGAGTTGGCCTTTGGCACCATCGACAGCTGGCTGGTCTGGAACCTGACAAAGGGCCAGGCGCATGTCACGGATCCCAGTAATGCCTCACGCACGCTGCTGTTTAATTTACGCACCCTAGCCTGGGATGACGAACTGCTAGCCTTACTCAAGATCCCCCGTGCGCTCTTGCCAGAAGTCGTGCCAAGTTCGGGCATCGTTGCGCATACCGATCCAAGCCTGTTTGGTCGCACCATCCCGATCGCCTCACTCATTGGCGATCAACAAGCCGCAACCTTCGGTCAGGCCTGTTTTGAGCCAGGCATGGCAAAAAACACTTACGGCACCGGCTGCTTTATGCTGCTGAACACAGGGCATCAGCCAGTGGTCAGTCAAAACAAATTGCTCACGACGGTCGGCTGGCAACGCCTTGAAGCTGCAGCACCTTCGCCCGCCCCAACTGAGCCCGCCGGTACGATTCAACGTGAAAGCTCGCAGCGCTCCGGTCAAGCGCTCGCCACCACCTACTGCCTTGAAGCCTCGGTATTTATGGGCGGTGCCACCATTCAATGGTTACGCGACGGTTTAAACATGATTGCGTCAGCCTCTGAAGTCGAAGCCTTGGCGGCAAGCGTACCCGACGTTGGCGACACCTATCTGGTGCCCGCCTTTACCGGCTTGGGCGCACCCATCTGGGATGGCAACGCCCGTGGCACGCTCGTTGGCATGACACGCGGCACCACTAAAGCCCACATTGCCCGCGCAGCACTTGAAGCGATTGCGCTGCAGGTGGCCGATGTGTTTGCGGCCATGGCAAAAGACTCTGGCATCGCACTGGCCGAATTACGCGTTGACGGCGGGGCTTCAAAAAATGATCTGCTGATGCAAATACAGGCAGACTTTCTGGGCGTACCGGTGGTGCGCCCAGAGGTAACCGAAACCACGGCACTAGGCGCGGCCTATCTGGCAGGCTTGGCTGTTGGCTTGTGGTCAAGCACCCAAGACATCGCCACGCAATGGTCGGTTGACCGCAGATTCGAGCCTAGCATGGTGCCTGCCGACCGCGATGCAAAAATGGCAAGATGGCATCAGGCACTCGAGCGCGCAAAAGGCTGGGCAAATTGATGGCACCGCAAACCCAACAGACGCAGCTAGCAGCACAGGCCTCGCAAGCGTCAACCACATCACTTCGTACCGCTCAAACTCTGCAACCGCCGCTTCGCACCGATCGCGTACAGATACTGGCAAGCCTGGCTGAAGACACGACCTACGATCTAGCCATCATTGGCGGAGGCGCCACCGGCTTGGGCTTGGCGCTCGATGCAGCCTCGCGTGGTTATTCAGTTGTGCTGCTGGATGCAACCGATTTTGCAAAAGGTACCTCATCACGCTCAACCAAGCTTGTGCACGGCGGTGTGCGCTATCTTGCGCAAGGTAACGTCTCGCTCGTCTACGAAGCCTTACACGAACGCACAACCTTACTGCATAACGCCACACACTTAGCGCAGCCACTGGCGTTCGTTTTGCCTTGCTACAAGTTTTGGGAAATCCCGTTCTACGGCGCTGGTTTAATCCTGTATGACGCACTTTCGGGTAAACGCAGCCTAGGGCGCACTCGCTTTTGGGGCGCACAAGAAACGCTCAAACACGTGCCTAATCTTCATACCAAGGGTTTGAAGGGCTCAGTCAAGTATTGGGATGGTCAGTTTGACGACGCGCGCCTAGCGCTGGCTTTGGCACGCACCGCGGCACAACGCGGCGCCTTGCTGGTTAACTATTGCAGCGCAGTTGAACTGACGCACAGCAATGGTCAAATCACAGGCTTAGTGGCACAAGACCAAGACACACAACAAACCTATCGAATCAAAGCAACCTGCGTCGTCAATGCGGCAGGGGTCTGGGTCGATGCGCTGCGAGCACAAGATGACGCGGCTGCGGGCAAGACAAGTATCGATATGGTCGCGCCAAGCCAAGGCGTACACGTGGTGGTGGATCGTGAGTTTTTATCCGGCGAACATGCCATCATTGTGCCGCACACTTCAGATGGCCGCGTATTATTTGCTGTGCCTTGGCTGGGAAAAGTCATCATCGGCACGACCGATACGCCACGCCACGATTTAAGCCGCGAACCAGACCCTTATGCAGAAGAACTCGAATTTATTTTGCGTGAGTCGGCCCGCTACCTCACGCGCGCGCCCACACGCGCAGATATCAAAAGCATCTGGGTCGGCCTACGACCCCTGGTCAAACCGCCAAAAGATGAACGTGGCAATACCAAGGCGATCAGTCGCGAGCACACTGTGCTGATTAGTCAAAGCAAGATGGTGACAGTCACCGGCGGAAAATGGACCACCTATCGCGCCATGGCACAAGACGTGTTGAAGCACTGTGTGGACGCCAAACTTTTACCCGAGCGCCAAGCCTGCGTCACAGCCGATTTACCATTAGTCGGTGCGCAAACCGGTCGCAAAGTCGATCATCCGATGTACGAGCCGCCAGGAATACAGGCTTACGGCGACGAATCAGATTTTGTCGCTCAGCTAGCAGGGGCCGAACGCGCCCTAGGGGGCGGACTCACTGAGGCGATGGTTCGGTTTGCTGTGCGTTATGAATATGCACGTACCGTTGAAGACGTGCTTGCGAGACGCTCGCGTTTGCTATTTTTAGATGCAAAACTTGCCGGCGCGATGGCTGAGGCTGTCGGCGAAATTATCGCCCATGAAATCCCCGGTCACGATACACAAGTTGAAGCGTTTAAAACACTTGCAGCTCGCTATCTGACCTTACCTGCGTAAGCGATATTTCAATACAAACCCATGATCAACGTCAGCTCTAATTTTTCGCCCGAGCAAGCAAGCAAGGCTCTTGCCCGCTTAAAGGCAGGTAACCATCGATTTTTAACGGGTGACACGCTTGTGCCCACCTTAGAAATGAACCTGCTTGAGCAGCAAGCCCACGGGCAAGAACCCTACGCCACGATTCTTGGCTGCAGCGATAGCCGAGTCCCACCCGAGCTAGTGTTTGATGCCTGGCTCGGCGAGTTATTTGTCGTCAGAGTGGCGGGTAACGTTTTAGACGAGTCAGTGCTAGGCACGCTTCAATATGCTGCGCGTCATCTACACACACCTTTATACGTCGTCATGGGGCACGAGGGTTGCGGCGCAGTACAAGCCGCGATTGCTTATCGTTTTAACGGAACGCGCCAAGCGCAACGTATCGAGTCATTGCTTGAACACATTGCCCCGGCACTTGATGGTCTTGATGCACACCACTGCGCTGCAAGCCAAATGACCGCAGCGGTTGAGGCAAATGTACGCAAGACTGTCAAAGAACTTGTGCAATCTCCTGAAGGGCAAATCCAGCTGGCAAGAGGCGCCAAACTCATCGGTGCAGTCTATGCGCTAAAAACTGGTCGGGTGCGTTTTTTGGATGACAACTCCTAAGTCAGACACGCAGCACACACGATACAACCATCAAGCAACACGCGTCACCATCACCGCGAGGCATCTTCAAGTATCAAATCTGCGCCACGTTCTGCCACCATCATCACTGCCGCCTGAGTATTGCCCGACACCATGGCTCTAAACACCGAGGCATCGACTACACGCAAGCCACGCAAACCCTTAAACCGCAGGCGAGTATCGACCACCGCCTCATCATCAGAACCCATGCGACAGGTGGCAATCGGGTGATACGTCGTCTGGCCATTCTCGCGCGCGAAATGCAGCCACTGCTCGTCGGTTAACACGCTGGCGCCTGGGCTCATTTCAGACTGAATGTAGTTTGCCAGCGCCGGGCGTTCAACAATCCGGCGGGCGATTTTCATACCTTCGATAAGCGCCTGCTGATCTTCGGTGTTAGCTAAAAAGTTCGGCTTAATCGCGGGCCCAACTAGAGGATCCTTAGACTGGATATGAATGCTGCCTTGCGAGGTCGGGCGTAACCCTGACACCGCCATCGTCATGCCCGGAAAATTATCCAATTTACGAATAGCAGCATTCGCGTACGTAGCGTGCATGAAAAAATATTGCACATCAGGTGTTGCCAGCGCTAGGCGTGTTTTCACAAAGCCATGGGCCAAGCCTGTACCCAACGACAAAATCCCTTTGCGTGTCGCAAAATATTGCAAGACTGCCAGGCCAACACGCCAGCCTTGCGCCAACTCGTTGAGCGTCTGCGTATTCTTGACACGCCAGTTCATGCGTGTCGCGTAATGATCGATGTAGTTTTCACCCACGCGCTTGGCCGCATGCACCACAGGGATCTCAAAGCGTTGCAAAACCGCTGGATGACCAATGCCTGACAACTCTAAAATCTGCGGCGTTTGCACCGCACCCGCCGACATGATGACCTCGCGTGCGGCGCGCACCGTAAAGGCCTCGCCTTTTTGTTGATACGTCACACCGGTGCAAACCCCTGCCTCGACATTGACGCGAGTCACGTGGGCACGCGTATGTATCGTTAGATTTTTTCTGTGTCGAATAGGTTTTAAATAGCCATCAAACGCGCTCCAGCGCCGGCCATTTTTTTGTTCAACCTGATAATAGCCAAAGCCTTCTTGACCTTCACCGTTGTAGTCTTTATTCAAGGGTTGGCCGTCTTGTACCGCAGCCTTGAGCAAGGCATCAACCAAAGGATAACGCTCAGTCACTTGATGAATATGCATGGGGCCACTTTTACCGCGTGGCGCATCGCCCCTCAAATAGGTTTCAAGCTTAGCAAAGTAAGGCATCAACTCTTTAGACGACCAACCGGTCGCCCCTAAGTCTGCCCAGTGGTCGTAATCTTCACGCTGCCCATGCACATAAATCATGCCATTGATCAAGCTCGAGCCACCTAAGCCCTTGCCGCGCGGGATCGCAATACTACGACCGTAGGTGTTGTCTTCAGGCTGAGTCTCAAAGCGCCAGTTGTAGGCGGGATCATTGAGCAGCTTAGTAAACCCGGCCGGGATATTGATCCACATACTTGTGGGCTCGCCACCCGCTTCGAGCATGAGCACAGTATGACGACCGTCTGCCGTCAAACGATTGGCCAAAATACAGGCAGCGGTGCCGCCACCAACGATCACGTAATCGTACGTCTGCATTATTTTGCCCCCATAAAATCGGCCATCAATTCAATCTGACACGCCAGCATGGGTGCGCCGTATTGGATGCGACAGCCTTTAGCCTGTGCTGCAGCAAGTAACGGCGTCAGCGCAGGCGCCATGATGATCTCGGCCACCGTTTGTTCTGCTTTCAATAAGTGTGCATCGAGCGGCAGTGGATCTGCGCTCGCCATCCCCAAAGATGTCGCGTTCACAATCAAGTCGTACCCTTGTGGATCGCGTGACCCTAATACCAATTCAACTTGCGGGTAGACAGGAGCCAACCGCGCAAACATGGCGTGCACTTTATCGGCTGAACGGTTATAGACCGCCAATTGCTTGGCACCCGCCTCAGCCAAGGCGAAGGCGATGGCATTCGCAGCCCCTCCGGCCCCCGCTAACAAGATTTTTTTACCCTTGGGTTCAATACCATGCAACCTCAAGCCCGCCACAAAACCACGCCCATCCAAAATATCGCCAAACAAGCGCCCATCGGGATCACGTCGCACAATATTGACCGCACCTACCGTGCGTGCCGCAGCGGTGATCTCATCACACAGCACGCCAATCGTCGTCTTGTGCGGCACGGTCACGACCATGCCACCAAAGTTTTGAATGCCTCGCAAGGCTTGCGTGAAGGCGGGTAAATCTTTGGGCGCGACATGCATAGGCATTAGCACACCATCGATGCCGCGCTGCTCAAACACCTTGCGCATCATTTCAGGAGCTTTCACCTGCCCTATCGGATCGGCCACAATGCCGTAAAGTTTGGTCTTGCCGCTGACGTCTATCATGCATTTCTCTTTTGTTTTTTTGAGGGCCGTCAAAGGCAACCTCGTCGATCTTGTCGTGCACTATCATACAGTTTACCGATGGCAGTGCAGCCTCGCCTCAGCTACTTGCAGATATCGATGCCTGCAGCCTCAGCAATCCGCTTGCTTGCTCGGTTGCCACGAAAGTACCGGTCGACCCAGTTTCGCACTGCAGCCTGACATTTAACAGAGAGATCAAGAGATGAGCCGTCTTGCCGCGCTATCTAGCAAAATTTACTTGCTGCTCGCCCTACTCACCACCGGTTTCGCATACGCAAACCCGATTCATCACCGGTACTTCACATCCTCAGACGGCGTGCGCTTGCATTATCTTGAGGCGGGTAAAGGTGAGCGAACCCTGGTCTTTATCCCGGGTTGGGTGATGCCCGCGGCCGTGTTTGAACAACAATTACTGGCGCTGTCAGATCAGTTTAGGGTCTTGGCCTTTGACCCTCGCTCGCAGGGGCTCTCGGCACTAACCACCCTCTCGCACGCTCCGCAAAGGCGCATGAAGGATATGGACGAGTTCTTGAAAGCCGCCAAGGTCAAACAATTTATTTTGGCTGGTTGGTCGCTTGGTGTACTTGAATCACTCGACTATCTCGCCAACTACAACCCGAAAGGTTTGCGAGGCCTGATATTGATCGACAATTCGGTGGGTGAAGGCCGCCCACCCAGTGGGCGTTCATCGAGCTTTCAGCAGACCATGAACGATCCCAAAAAACGCGAGGCTTACCTTCGCGCCTTTTGCAAAGACATTTATCGCGAACCCCCGCCACCGTTGCTGGCCCAGGCGGTACTTGATTCGGCCATGCGCGCACCACCCAAGATCGCGATCCAACTCATGCAACAACCTTACCCGCGTGACTACTGGCGCGAAACACTTGAAAAACAAAACGTACCGGTTCTGTACATCGCAAGACCGTGGTTGAAAGAACAAGGCGAAGCCTTGCTGGTCAAGCGCCCCGCAGATTTAATCACCGTCAATATTATGGAAAAGCCCGGGCACGCTTTATTTGTAGATGATCCTAAAACATTCAATCAGGCAACGCGCGAATTTAGCCTGACAGCATTTGGTCGCAAGCCTTAGCCCTAAATTGCAACACCTGCAATGAACAGGACTCAAACGGACGAAGTCTTAATACGGTCAGGTCTGTAGTATCAGCTCATGACGAGCGCTGTGTTGAACCAACGCACCACATGATTCGACAGACGTTCCACTTCGGCTATGCGCCGCACCATTTCACAGTCTTTGTGCTTACTCTGCGCGCCGCACAATTTGCACGCTACGACGCTCGGTTGTTTTGTTATAGCTAAACGCAAAAGGCAAAGGTTTGATATTTTTAGAATCTTTGTAAGCCAAAGCTAAAGACTCTTGCTTTTTACGATTGAATAATTCGTGAGGGTACAAAAACCCGCCATACAAATCGACTGGCCCGATCTGCGACAGATAGGTGTAATTCAAACCAGTCTCGTCTTGAACGACCATTTTTGCGTTTGCCACCAAAATATCGCGCAGCACTGAAAAATACGTTTCTTGTAACAGATGCGATGCCGCCTTGAGCAGCACAGGGTTGCGCGATTCGCGCTCAAGCCATGCGCGCATGGGCTCGGTTTGGCTGAGATGCGAATCAGATAAATCTAGGCTGACATAATCTAGCGTCACGGGCTTGCCGCCTTTGTTCATGACCAGTCTGACGGATTTCCAGTCACCCGTTGTTTGAATGAACTGACCACTTTTAGGATCAAGCGCGATGGGGTAGACCTCATTGACGTCATAGCCCATATACAACGCAAACGTAATCAAAATGGTGGTCACACCGATTTGCGCATGTTTGTCACGCTGATCTTCGTTTAAATCGTCGGTACGAAAGAAGGCGAGGCGACTAAATTTCATCCACTCACGCAAAAACTTAGCCTGAAAATTTTGCGCACGCGCGCCTGCCATGTTGCTTAACGCTGCAGGCTCACCTGCAGCCTGCATGGCCACCATCACGAAACGACTCGCCTGCGGAAACAAATGCGCCGCCGTCACAAAGTCTGGGCCCGAGAAAGGGTAAAACAGCGTTGTGCCTGCAGGTTGCTTGATCTCAGTCTGGGCCCAAGCTGACATCGCCGCGCCCATGTTTTGCTGATAAAACTCCCAGGCTCCGTCGGCCTGCATGAGGTTCGCCCCTTGCAGAAAAGGAAACGGCGGATTGGCTTGTGCAGCCGTTGCCAGATATTTGCCTTGCACCTCACTTGCGAGCGCAGGCAGCGCGGCAGTCAAGCAGGCGCCACCGAGCGCAGCGCCCATAGCAACGCGTTTGAGTGACAAAAGAAACAAAGACAGCATCGAACACCTCAAAATCAAAAATACTGCGTGATATTAAACAGATTTTTTAGGGGGATTGGCCAGTACGATCCCCAACACAATCAACACTAAGCCGACGACATGATAAAGCTCGGGAAACTCACCTAGCAACACCACAGACATCAACGCGGCGAATACCGGTGTGAGATTCAAGAAAAACATCGGCAACTGAGAGCCGGTGCGTAAAACCGCTTGTTGATAACAGAGGTAAGCCAGCAGCGCGGGGCCTAACGCGACATACACCACCATGCCGTAAATCTTGGGTGACCATTCGATTGCGGCGTAACCGCCCCAAACCAACTCTGCCAACACCATCGGCACTGCAAACAACAAACCCCAGGCCATCTGCATCGTCAAGACGCTATAGCCCGACATTTCAGCGGGTCGGCTGCGCAGCAGCCAAGTATATAAAGCCCACAAGGCAATAGCGAGCAACATAAACAAATCACCCGGCACAAACGAAATCCGTGCCGCATTCGTGACGTCACCGCGGATCAACACCCAAGCCACGCCAAGCATCGACACGACAGCCCCAAGTGTGGCTGCGCGACTAATAGGTGCCTGAAACAATGAACGCCCCATCAGCAGCGTAAAGATCGGGCCCGCAGCGGTGATTAACGCAATATTGATCGGACTCGATGTTGTGAGCGCCAGATATTGCAGGGCGTTGTACATTGTGGTGCTTAAAAACCCGGTTGCCGCCAAAATTACCCACGACTTGCGGGCGATGGGCCAGTCTTGCTTTAAACGTTGCCACACAAAAGGCAACAACACCAAGATCGCAACGACCCAACGCAAAAAATTTAAGGTGATCGGGGGGATCGCCCCTGCGGCCATCCGCCCCACAATGGCGTTACTGGCCCACATCAGGGGCGGTACAACCAAAAACAACAAGGTAATGGGACGCATCGGGGCCGAGGAAATGGGTAGGTCACGCCGCCAAACTGCATGCGAAGCGACGAAAAACAGACAAAATTTCAACCAAATTTAGTGTAACGGAATACAAGGCAGTGCTTTGAGACATGAAGGGACTTGAGGTTGATCCCAACGATGTGGGTGCACCTGCTGAGGCAATAGATCAGCAGGCCAGTACCTCAACCCGACCCCGCATCATCAGCCATTTCCCAGGCCGTGCGGTAGCCGCCAATGTGCTTCACGTACGCTAGCAAGTCGGCGAAAAATGGATTTGAGGCGAGCGTCGACGAGTCGCCAACCAGTAATAACTTACGTCGGGCGCGGGTCATACCTACGTTCATGCGGCGGATGTCCGCAAGAAAACCAATTTCGCCTTGGTGATTACTGCGCGTCAGTGAAATCGCAATGATGTCGCGCTCTTGGCCCTGAAACGAATCGACGGTGCCCACGCTCAGCGCACGGTGCTGCATGAGGCTGTTGAGATCGTCGATTTGCTCGATGGCGTCCTTCAAATAATTGATTTGAGCGCGGTAAGGGGCAATCACGCCGATGCTGAGCGGGTTTTGCGCGTGCTCGACCTGATCATAAGGCGCTAAGAGCTGGGTGAGGCGCTTAAGCAGTAAATCCGCTTCCTCAGGGTTGGCGGTAGAGCGGCTTTCGGCAAGAGTGAACTCAAGGAAGCCGTAACCGGCCGTGTCGAGGAACTCTACGGGTAGCTCATGCACAAAACTCGGGTCGTAAGCAGCCAAGTCGGCGTGGCACACCGTTTGATGCGGCACCAATTGACCGCTATAAAACTGCTCAGAGCTAAATCCCATGATTTGCGCGTGCATGCGGTACTGCACGGTCAGCATGCGGGCTGTGGCTGGCTGCCGCTTAATGCACTTTTCGAACAAAGTTTCACGTAGGCCCTCGCGGGCCGCCTGTTCGCTTTTGACAGTGGGTGGCAGCTGATGGTGATCGCCAGCCAGAATCACGCGTGTACCCTTGGCAATCGGAATCCAACAGCCAGGCTCTAAGGCTTGGGCGGCCTCGTCGATAAAGACGGTTTCAAAGATCAAGTGCCGAATGTTACGGTTGCTGGCACCGACGAGTGTGCAGGTGATGACCTGCACTGAATCGAGTACGTCCTCAATAATAAAGCGCTCTAAATTGTCGGCTGCCTGAAACAGCATCCGCGCTTCTTCTTTTAGCAATCGTCGCTGCTGCCGCTCTTCGAAGCCAAAATCGCGGGTGTATTCGTTGGCAGTTTGGCGGTATTGTTCGGCGGTTTGGCGCATCGCGCGCATTTCACCGTAACTCGAATGCGCCATCACGCGGGCATCTAAGGTGTGCTCGAGCAGCAGGTCTGAGACGCGGCTAGGATTGCCCATCCGGATGACGTTGACAGCGCGCTCGGCCAGCTTTTCGGTCAGCAGATCGACCGCCGTGTTCGAGGGTGCGCACACCAATACGCGCCGTTCGCGCCGCGTAGTTTCTAGTATGGCCTGCACCAAGGTCGTGGTTTTGCCAGTGCCGGGCGGGCCATGGATGATCGCCACGTCTTGAGCCGTGATCACGAGGCGAACGGCCGCTAGCTGCGAGTCGTTGAGGGGGCTGGGGTAAAACAGATCGTCGGCTTTGTGCGCGCTAAACCTCGCCTGTCGGGCGCCTAGCAAAACGTCGCGCAATTCGGCTAAGCGGTTTCCGTGGGCGTAAATCACTTCATTAAGAGCGTTGTCCATCTCGCGGTAGCTCACCTCGTCGAAAGTGAGATCAACGCCCAGCTTGCTTCCGTCAAATACCCAGTCGGGAAGCTCTTCTTTGGTTGTTGCCAGCAATAGCTTATTGCGCCGTACGCTTGTAATGACACCAGTGAGCACAGGCCGGTCGGCAGCCAAGTGGGGCGGGGCATTGCTAAATAGCGAAGCATTTTTGCCCACCTGAAACAAGTGCAGGCCCTGCTCACTAGCCGGGCGCTCTAATTCAAGCACCACTTTGCCGCCAAAACCGATTTCTTCGCTGAGGATCGTGACGGGATACCACGTCAAGCCGCGCCGGATGCGCTCTTTTACACTGGCCTTGGCATTCTTAAGTTTGAATTGCGTTTGATCTTCTTTTTGCTCAAGTTGCAGAAGTGCACGCACATGGCGCAACTCTTTTTCAATCGCACAAGGGTCGGCGGGGACAAAGTCGAAGACTGCCAAAGGACTAGAAATTTACCTGCTCCACATAATTACCGCTAGAAGAATCAATGCAACTCAACCACAACGCTTCGCCCTTCAATTTAAGCATCAACTGAAATCACCTGAAACAGATGTCAGCAGCAGATACCTAGATTTTTTTGCCAGTCCACCTAGAATACAAATTGAGAGTAACTGGGGTACTAAACCTAGGATCCCGACTCAATGGAGTGACCAAAATGAAAAGAATCCTGTTAGCGCTAATGGTAACGATCGCTGGGTCTTTGACTACAAGCGGTGTTGTCGCAGGGCCTTCGGTCGGCGTAGTCATTGGCATACCGCCAATTATCATTGGCGCCCCAGTGTATCGCCCTGCCCCTGTTTATTACGCTCCGGCGCAGGTAGCATACCCCGTGCAGCAGCCCCACTACGCACCGGCACCGGTAGCCTACGCCGTGCCGCAACCTTATTACGCTCCGACTCCGGTTTATTACCCCCCTGCGCCAGTATATGTTGCCCCAAGGGTAGTGGTGAGGCCTGTACCGGGATACTATCCCCCGGTCGTAGTGGCGCCTGGCTATTACAGCGGCTATCGTGGCAACGGCCATGGGCATTACAACCGCGGCTATTACGGCCGGTGAAACCTTAGCTGATCTAAAGTGTCAACCGATCAGCCGTCATGCGTTTCTTAAGCGGCGTTCAGTCGTTCAACGCCACCCATGTACGCGCGCAGGACCTCGGGCACCACCACGCTGCCGTCTTCTTGCTGATAGTTTTCTAAGACCGCCACGAGTGCGCGCCCCACAGCCAAACCCGAGCCATTGAGGGTGTGCACGAACTCTGTCTTGCCGGCCTCATTACGGGTGCGCGCTTGCATACGACGCGCCTGAAAAGCCTCGCAGTTTGAAACCGACGAGATCTCACGCCAAGTATTTTGAGCGGGCAGCCACACTTCGAGATCATAGGTTTTTGTCGCACCAAAGCCCATATCCCCAGTACACAGCAATAGAACGCGGTAAGGCAGACCCAGCAACTGCAACACTTTTTCTGCGTGCCCAGCCATGTCTTCAAGCGCCTGGTACGAGGTATCGGCCGACACAATCTGTACCATTTCAACTTTATCGAACTGGTGTTGGCGAATCAAGCCACGCGTATCGCGCCCACCACTACCGGCTTCAGAGCGAAAACATGGGGTATGCGCAGTTAAGCGAATCGGCAAGTCGGCTGCCGGCACGATGCTGTCGCGTACGCTGCTGGTTAAGGTGATTTCTGAAGTTGAAATTAAGTATTGCTCTTCGCGTGCGATAGCATTGCCTTGCTCATCAAGGGTAGGCTCGTCACCGCCGCGTGTGACCCAAAACATGTCATTTTTGAACTTGGGTAATTGCCCCGTACCCACGAGCGTTGAGGCATTGACGATATACGGTGTGTAGCACTCAGCATAGCCATGTTGTTCGGTTTGCAAGTCAAGCATGAACTGCGCCAACGCACGATGCAGTCGCGCGATTGGACCTTTCATAAAGCTGAAGCGCGCGCCTGAGAGCTTGCCTGCCACATCGAAATCTAAACCAAGAGTTTCGCCAAGGGTGACGTGATCGCGCGGCGTAAAACCCAAATGTTTTGGATCACCCGACACCGTGTCAGGCACGGGCACCCAGCGACGCACTTCGATATTGCCCTCGCTATCTGCACCCACTGGCACCGATTCGTGCGGCAAGTTTGGTACTGCTAGCAACAAATCATTGAGCTGCAGCTGAATCTCGGAGAGCTCTTGCTCGAGCGCTTTCAGCCGCACGGGGATCGCCTGCGACTGCGCCATGACCGCCGACGCGTCTTCGCCGCGCGACTTTAAACCACCAATCTGTTTAGCAAACGCGTTGCGTTGCGCCTGCAAGTTTTCAGTTTCAGTTTGTACCGCTTTGCGGCGCGCCTCGAGCGCATTAAACGACTCAAGTGAAAAGGCAAAGCCGCGGCTCGCTAGGCGACGCACAACAGCATCGAGATCTTTACGCAATAAAGCAGTGTCAAGCATGGTCTTGGCGCTTCAAAAAGCTAACGGAGCCAGTATTGTAAACGCCGCAACAACCACGCCACGATACCAAGCGCCCCCACACTCAACAGCCAGATCATGAGCAACCACAGCCAACGTTTCATCGCGTTCTCAAAAAAACCTAGCCGCTTAGTGGGCACAAAGGGGCAAAACGGGGCAAGAGACCTAAGCCCCAGTGGCCTGCCTTAGGCGTGATAGTGATGCGTGGGGCCCACTTTGCCACGAAATACCCAGTAGGCGTAGGCGGTGTAGGCCAAAATCATTGGTAGCAACACGACGGCGCCCACTAGTAAAAACTTCAAACTTTTGTCGGGTGCTGCTGCTTGCCATAGCGTCACTGCTGACGGCACAATGTACGGAAAAAAGCTGATCAACAACCCCATGTAGCATAAGACGAACAGGCCTTGCACCGACAAAAAGGCCATTAAAGGTTTTTCTTGATACAAGCCTTTGAAAAATAGTACCGCGCACACCAGCACCAAGAATGGTACCGGTATGACGAATGCCATCTCAGGCCAGGCAAACCACTTGCGCATAAAGTGTTCGTGTAAAAAAGGCGTCCAGATACTCACCACCACGATCAACCCCAAGAGCGCCAGCCCCAACACGCGCGCGGCACGCACGGCCTGCTGCGCCACGTGGCCTTCAGTTTTTAGCATCAACCAGGTGGCACCCAACAGGGCGTAGCCCACCACCAAGGCCAAGCCCGTCAGCAAACTAAAGGGCGACAGCCAATCCCACCAGCCGCCAGAATAGGCACGGCCCACAACCGGTATGCCCTGCACGAGCGCGCCCATCGCAATACCTTGCGCAAACGCGGCAACGATTGACCCACCCGCGAAGGCAAGATCCCAAAACCACTGGTTGTTACGACTTTTGAAGCGAAACTCAAACGCCACACCTCTAAACACCAAGGCCAGCAGCATCACAATAAACGGGGCATATAAGGCCGGCATAATGATCGAGTAGGCGAGCGGAAACACCGCGAATAAGCCGCCGCCTCCGAGCACCAGCCAAGTCTCATTGCCATCCCACACCGGCACAACCGAGTTCATCATCTGATCGCGATGCGCTTGGCCCTTGACCCACGGAAACAAAATTCCGACGCCAAGGTCAAAGCCATCGAGCACAATATAGGCCAAGACTGCAAACGCAATCAGGCCAGCCCAAATCAAGGCATAGTCAATTGTCATGGCTGACCCTTTAACGTTTCCGCACCTGTTAGGGCAGAAGGCGGCACAATGCCTCCTGCGCGAACAGGTTCATTGACCGACAACTCAGCGTGCCCGGCATCAGGTGCCTGACGCATGAGCCGCAAGATATACACCGTACCCGCACCAAAAAGTGCGAAATACACCACCACAAACGCGATCAGCGAACTAGCCACCGCCGCCGCGTGAATGGGCGAGGCTGAGTCAGCCGTACGTAAAAGGTTATAGACCGTATACGGCTGACGTCCGACCTCGGTGACTACCCAACCTGCCAGTACCGCCACAAAGCCAGAGGGCCCCATCCACACCGCCGCGCGAAGCATCCACACATTTTCATACAGCTTGCCCCGGTGCCGCAGCCACAGGCTCCAGAACCCCAGGCCGAGCATCAGCATGCCAATACCCACCATCACGCGAAACGCATAAAACACAATGCCCATCGGCGGGCGCTCAGAGGGCGGCCATTCTTTCATGCCTCGAATGACACCGTCTAAGGTGTGGGTCAAAATCAAACTCCCTAGATAGGGGATTTCAATGACATAGTCCATCCGCTCTTCTTTGCTGTTTGGGATACCAAACAAAATCAGCGGCGCACGGGCCAGAGTTTCGTAGTGCCCCTCGATGGCAGCGATCTTGCGCGGTTGGTGCTCGACAGTATTGAGCCCATGCTGATCGCCGGCCAAAATCTGAAGCGGCGCTACACAGGCTGCCATCCACATCGCCATCGAAAACATCGTACGCACGGCCAACTGTGAGGCCGAGCGCTCAGGCGTGGCAAGCGCTACTTTTTGTAGGCGCATTTTCAACAAGTGAAACGCGGCGACTCCGCCGACCACAAAAGCGGTTGTCAGGTACGCCGCCAAGATCGTATGCACTAGGCGGTAAGGAAAAGAAGGATTAAAAATCACCTCAAGCCAGCTCTCGACTACAAACTGCCCCTCTGCATTTTGACTAAAGCCCGCAGGGGTTTGCATCCAACTATTGACCGACAAAATCCAAAATGCAGACATGAAGGTACCGAGCGCCACCATCGCGGTGGCAAAGCAATGCAGACGCGGGCCAACGCGCGCACGCCCAAACAGCATGACACCTAAGAAGCCTGCCTCAAGAAAAAACGCAGACATCACTTCGTAGCCCATCAGGGGCCCAAGCACCGGGCCCGTTTTGTCGGCAAAGACACTCCAGTTGGTGCCGAACTCGTAACTCATCACCAAGCCCGACACCACACCCATACCGAAGGCCAGGGCAAAGATTTTTTTCCAGTAATTAAACAAATCCAAATAAACCGCGCGCCCGGTTGCTAAGTGCAAACCGTTGAGCACCGCGAGGTAGCTGGCTAAGCCGATCGAGAAGGCCGGAAAAATAATATGAAAACTGACGGTGAACGCAAATTGTATGCGCGCCAGTGTGAGTGCATCGAGCCAGTCCATCACATTCATCCTTTACTTTTTTTTGCTTGCCGGTCGAGCGCGCGCAGGTGCGCCATTTTTTCAGCGATCTTGGTTTCAAGACCACGGGTAACGGGTTGGTACCAAGCGGGGTCAGGCATACCATCGGGCAAATAGGTTTCGCCGGCGGCATAGGCTTCGGGTTCATCGTGTGCGTAGCGGTAAGCGTGGCCATATCCAAGCTCTTTCATCAGTTTGGTTGGCGCATTGCGCAGATGCACGGGCACCGGGCGGGATTGATCGTGTTTCACAAACGCCATCGCTTGGTTGTAGGCGTTATAACCCGCATTACTTTTTGCCGCTACGGCTAAGTAAATAGTAGCCTGTGCGAGTGCCAACTCGCCTTCAGGAGAGCCCAAGCGCTCGAAGGTTTGCGCCGCATCGTTAGCGATTTGCATTGCGCGCGGATCGGCGAGGCCGATATCTTCCCAGGCCATCCGTACAATGCGCCGCGCCAAATACTTAGGATCAGCGCCACCATCTAGCATGCGCGTCAACCAGTACAGCGCCGCGTCGGGATTTGAGCCACGTACCGATTTATGTAAAGCCGAGATCTGATCGTAAAAATTATCGCCGCCTTTATCAAAGCGGCGCGAGTTCATACTAAGCGCATTTTGCACCAGCGCAGAATCAATAAAAGTTACGTTGGCATTTTGAGCGGCCGTTGCTGCTTGCTCAAGTAAATTTAAAAAGCGACGCGCGTCGCCATCGGCATATCCGATCAGCGTGTTGATGGCGGCCTCTTCAAAGCTCAGCCCCGCCAACACTGTCTGTTGCGCGCGCAGCAGCAATTCGCGTAGCTCTGCGTCGTTGAGCGACTCAAGCACATAGACTTGCGCACGCGACAGCAATGCAGAGTTCACTTCAAAAGACGGGTTTTCGGTTGTGGCGCCTATAAATGTCACCAAGCCCGACTCAACAAAGGGCAGCAAGGCATCTTGCTGCGACTTGTTAAACCGATGAATCTCATCCACAAACAGCAAGGTGCGCTGCTGATGTTGATCAAGGGTCAGTTGCGCCGCCTCCATGGCAGCACGAATCTCTTTGACGCCCGCAAATACGGCAGACAGTGCAATAAAGGCGCAATCAAAGGCGTTGGCAGTCAGGCGAGCAAGGGTTGTTTTACCCACGCCCGGTGGCCCCCATAAGATCATCGAATGCGGTCGCCCCGATTCAAAGGCAACGCGTAAGGGCTTGCCGGGCCCGAGCAGGTGACGCTGCCCGATCACCTCGTCAAGCGTGGCCGGGCGCAAGGCCTCTGCAAGGGGCGGCACAGGCGAGGTTTTGAAGAGATCAGTCATCGCGCAGGCTCACTGCATGCGTACAACGTCAGCGCCAGGCGGTGGCACAAAGCGAAATGCCTCAGCTGCCAACGAAGGATTGGGCACGATGCCTGAGAGTTCGATATGCGTGCTTTGCCCAAAGGCGTCTAACAAGATAATACGGGCAGGCAAACTACCCGTAAATCCGAGATCAACATGCACGAACCCCGCCTCGCCATTACGTGGCTTGGCACGTAACCACGACAGCCCCTCTTTGTCAGGTAACGCGGTCACGGCAAACGATTGTTCGAGCGACCCCGCGCCAAACAGAATCGCCGCAGGTGAGGATCCAATGGCCTGATCGACTTTACGCACCGTCACCTGATTTAAGTCAGGGTCAAATTGAAATAGTTGTTGTCCGTCAGAGACGATTTGCTGGGCATAGGGTTTAAGTACATCCCACTTAAACCGACCGGGTCGCTGAAATGCAAAGCGCCCACTTTGCGCCGGTTTCGTTTGCCCTTGAGTACCCACGGTGTATTGCGAAAAATTACCCGTCGCCGCTTGCACCTTCGAAACAAAACCTTGCAATTGCTCTTGCGCCGAGGCGGCCGTGGCCTCACTCACTAGCAGGCACATCGCGCATAGCACCGAACTCAACAAGCTTTTTGTCCAAGTGCTAAAAAGCATGGTTGTTAATCCTCTTTGTTGGTGGTGGGCACTAGAATTTCGCGATTACCATTGGACTGCATCGTTGACACCATGCCACTGTTTTCCATTTGCTCTAACAGGCGCGCGGCACGGTTATAGCCAATACGCAGATGACGTTGCACCAGCGAAATTGACGCTCGCTTGTGCTTCAGTACGATTTCAACAGCTTGATCGTACATCGGGTCGGTCTCGGCATCGGCAAAGCCCGTGACGCTGTTGACGCCATCACCGGTCTCACCTTCAACGCCGCCCTCGAGCAGACCATCGATATAGTCTGGCTCGCCCTGCGTCTTCAAGGACTCAACCACACGGTGCACCTCTTCGTCAGACACAAACGCACCATGCACCCGAATCGGCAAACCGGTACCAGACGGCATGTACAACATATCACCCTGACCCAGCAGCGCCTCGGCTCCCATTTGATCAAGGATGGTGCGCGAATCGATTTTGGAAGACACTTGAAACGAAATTCGAGTGGGAATATTGGCCTTAATCAGGCCCGTGATCACGTCAACGCTTGGCCGCTGTGTCGCCAAAATCAAATGGATACCTGCCGCCCTGGCTTTTTGCGCCAGTCGCGCAATCAGCTCTTCAATTTTTTTACCCACCACCATCATCAAATCGGCGAGCTCGTCGATCACCACCACGATTGTGGGTAATTCTTTCAGTGGCTCGGGCGCGTCCGGCGTCAGCGAAAACGGATTAGGGATAGGCTCTTCGCGCTTGATCGCGTCGCGCACTTTGGTGTTGAAACCGGTCAAGTTGCGCACACCCAGTTTGCTCATTAAGCGGTAGCGTTTTTCCATTTCGCCAACACACCAATTTAGGGCGTTTGCGGCCTGGCGCATGTCGGTCACCACGGGTGCCAACAAATGTGGGATCCCCTCGTAGACGCTCATTTCAAGCATTTTGGGGTCAATCAAAATCAAACGTGTTTGCGACGGATCAGCCTTGTAGAGCAAAGACAGGATCATGGCGTTAATACCCACCGACTTACCCGAGCCAGTTGTACCCGCCACCAGCAAATGTGGCATTTTTGCTAGATCAGCCACCACAGGGTTACCCGCAATGTCTTTACCTAAAGCCATCGTCACGACAGACTGGCTAGAGTGATAGGTTTGTGAACCCAAAATCTCAGAGAGTTTCACCATTTGGCGGCGCGGGTTGGGCAACTCAAAGCCCATCAAATTTTTACCGGGGATCGTCTCGACCACCCGGACACTCACCAGGCTGAGCGCACGCGCCAGATCTTTTGCCAGATTGACGATCTGACTACCCTTGACGCCGGTAGCAGGCTCGATTTCATAGCGCGTAATCACCGGGCCAGCCTGAGCGGCCACCACATGCACCTCGACACCAAAATCCGCCAGCTTCTTTTCAATGAGCCGAGAGGTAAATTCAATGGTTTCGTCGGAGACCGTTTCAAACGCTGCGGGTGCGGGGTCGAGCAAGCTCAAGGCGGGCAAGCTTCCGGCGCTCGTGGGTTCGCTAAACAACGAGTGTTGCTTTTCTTTTTGCACCCGTTCGGATTTAGCCACGGTGACAATCGCCGGCTCGATACGAATCGGGTGCTCGTGAACCGTTTTTTCTTGTTTAGCCTCGACCTGCTCGTGACGCACCGCCTGCGCCACCTGCCCGACACGGCGATCTAGCCTTGCCGTTCGAACATTTTTGAGCTTGAACACGACCCATTCAAAACCCTGACCAATTTTTTCAGCGACCCTCAGCCACGAGAAACCAAAAAACAAACTGGTCCCTAAGGCAATGAGCGCAATCAAAATCACCGTACTGCCTGAAAACCCAACAGCCTGAGACAAAAAACCAGACCATGTACTGCCAATGACCCCACCGGCACCGCTGGTCACATCGGTGCGCCCCGGCAATTGCATCCCCCAAGAGCTCAGCCGATAGGCCTCAAGCCCAACCGATCCCAGTAAGGCCATCACAAAACCGATGCCTTGCTCCCAGCGCACACGGGCGAGCGCCTCTGGCTCACCACGCGCCCGAATCTGGGTCGCCAGGCGCAGATACCCTGCATGCACGCGATGCAGCAGCAGCACCACCCACCACCACGCACAATAGCCAAACAAATAGAGCAAGATATCGGCGGTGTATGCCCCCACCCAGCCGCCCCGATTGCGCAACACATCAACATCGCGCCCCACCGAATGAGACCACGCGGGGTCGGTCAGGCTCCAGGTCGAGAGCACTAAAGTTAACCAGGCCGCCAAGATCGCAAACAGAATCCAACGCGCTTCGCGCATCAGCGAGAGCAATTTGGACTGAAAGGCCGAGGGCCCGTTTCGGGTGTTTCGGGTGGCGCGCGGAGCGCTCGTAGTGGCAATAGAGGGTCTAGGCATAGAGGACATTATAATTTGGTGCTTAAACTCGAGGAAATCCTGATGACAACGCCAAAACACGCCAAAGTTCTAATTCTGGGCTCGGGACCGGCCGGCTACACCGCAGCCGTGTATGCGGCTCGCGCCAATCTTAATCCAGTCATGATTACCGGCCACGCACAAGGTGGCCAACTCATGACCACGACCGATGTCGACAATTGGCCTGCCGACGCCGCTGGGGTACAAGGCCCCGAATTGATGCAGCGCTTCGCCGAGCACGCCGAGCGCTTTAACACTGAGATGGTGTTTGATCATATCTCAAACGTCGACTTTTCATCACGTCCATTTCGTCTGACGGGCGATGGCGGCGCGCAATATACCTGCGACGCGCTCATTATCTCGACTGGCGCCTCGGCGAAATACCTCGGCCTACCCTCGGAAGAGGCCTTTATGGGGCGCGGCGTGTCGGGTTGCGCCACCTGTGACGGGTTCTTTTACAAAAATCAAGATGTGGTGGTAGTCGGTGGTGGTAACACCGCTGTCGAAGAGGCGCTGTACCTCTCAAACATCTGCCGCAGCGTCACGGTCGTTCACCGTCGCGACAAATTCAGAGCCGAACCCATCATGAACGACAAGATGATGGAAAAAGTCGCCAATGGCAACATGAAGCTGGCCACCTTTCACGAACTCGATGAAGTGTTGGGTGATGCCACGGGCGTCACGGGCGTACGTTTGCGGGCAACGGATTCTGGTAAAACAACAGATCTGGCCGTTACCGGCGTGTTCATCGCCATCGGTCACGAGCCCAATACCGGTATTTTTAAAGACAAACTCGAAATGGCCAACGGTTACATCGTGACCAAAAGTGGCCTGTCAGGTTTGGCGACCATGACCTCTGTACCAGGCGTATTTGCCGCCGGCGACGTACAAGATCACGTCTATCGCCAAGCCATTACCAGCGCGGGTACAGGCTGCATGGCGGCCCTTGACGCACAACGCTGGCTGGAGAATGCGCAATCCTAAAGCGGGGCTCGCCGACCTGAAGCGCCTAAGCGAAGCGGCTACGCTTGCCAGCGCAAAAGCTCTGGCGAGCGCCAACACGCAAATAAAGCGGCCTCAACCGCAGGCTGGCTCCGACTCACAACAAGAATCGCTTCGCGCTGAGGCGGGTGCCAATACGCAAACAAAGCGGCTTGACGCTCGTCCTGGGGCTACTTCGCCAGGCCAAGAGCAACCCGCAATCGTGATCGCTCGCGACAAGCTCTTTGCGCAAGCTGTGCGTGCGGTTCAACCCCTGAACAAAACGCAAACCCGACTCTTGCTCAGGCCCGCTGCTGCGCCAACCAAGAACGCACAATTCACTGAACGTCGCCAACGCGCCGTTGGAGACACGCGCACAACCCCCGAGCGCTTATCTGATGGTGCTGGGCTCACCCAAGACACTGAAGTCGAACTCACTTGGGCGGCCGCAGGCATTGGCCCCCCGGTCTTGCGCCAACTCGCGCGCGCGTTTTGGCCAATTGGTGCGCGTCTAGATTTACATGGTCTAAACAGCGATCAAGCGCGTGACGCTTTAGTCGCCTTTATTGAAAATAGCCAAAGCCACGCCACACGTTGCGTCTGCATTATTCACGGTGTCGGTTACGGCTCTGCAAACGGCCAACCAGTTTTACCCTTGCGCGTCAGGCAATGGCTCAAACAGATGCCAGCCGTCAGTGCGTTCGCGCAGGCGCCTAAAGCCTATGGCGGGGCTGGTGCCCTGCTCGCGCTTCTGAAACTACCCAACTGAAGCCCGAATCAGTATCAAAGATTGCGCCCATACGACTCTGCGCCGCCGGCAAGCACGATTAGTCAGGCCGTCTTAAATCGTCGACCAACGCGTCTGTGGCAAGATTTCTTTGACGGGTCAACAGCGAGACCAGCACGATCGCGATAAACGCTGCGGGTGCCCCAAACACGCCGGCAGCAATCGGCTGGATATGCCACCACAAGTTGATGGGCTCGCTCGTGGATATCCCCAACACCCAATGGCGCAACCACGGTTGCGCTTGGATCATATAGACCAAGGTCACGCACAGCCCTGTCACCATGCCGCAGCAGGCACCCCACTTGTTTGCGCCTTTCCAAAAAATCCCCAGCACCAGCACCGGGAAAAAAGTCGAGGCGGCAAAAGAAAAGGCGGTACCCACTAAAAATAAGATATCCGCGGGTGTACGTGTTGCAGCCCAGGCCGCTGCAAAGGCGACGATGAGCAATAATATTTTCGAAAGCAATACACGCCGGCCTGGCCCCATCTTGGGCGACATCACTCGAAACAGCGTGTCATGCGATAACGCACTTGATAAGGTCAATAACAAACCATCAGCAGTTGACAAGGCCGCTGCCAATGCGCCAGCGGCTACTAGGCCTGAGATGACGTAGGGCAAACCGCCAATTTCTGGGCCCGCCAACACCACCACATCAGTCCCCATTTGGATCTCAGCTAACTGCACAATGCCATCTTGGTTCAGATCCAAGATATTGAGTAAAGAGCGGTCGAGTGCTGACCACGCATGGACCCAGCTCGGTAAGTCTGCAAACTGCGTACCGACCAGATCCGCATAAATTTCAAACTTCACCAAGATCGCCAACGCGGGCGCCATCAAGTACAAGAGCAGAATAAATAGCAAAGACCAGAAGACCGACTTACGCGCGGCGTCGACTGAGGGGGTCGTAAACGAACGCATCAAAATATGCGGCAAGCCAGCAGTGCCCATCATGAGACACAATACAATCGCCAAAAAATTGTTTCTGACCGCATCGCTTGACTCAGAGGTTCGGCTCGCAAACGGTGCGGCGTGAGGCTGCGGGGCGGCCGCACGTACGGCGTAATCGTCGCGCGCCTTCGACCAGGCCATGCGGGCATCTTCAACCGACTTTGGGTAGGCCGCCAACTCACGCTCAAGCAGACGCACCTCACTCATTGGGGCATCATTGGCGCGCGCCCGTAACAATTGAAGTCGCAGTTTTTGTTGTTCTGTTTCGTAAGTCTCGGGCAAGCCAGATACCCGTACCTGCATCGTTTCAGAGCGACCCTTCCACAAGGCCCGAACCGACAACTCATTGGGGTCGTGCGTGAGTTCGCGCTCGCGCTCGGTGACTTGCTGCAGCACAGAGCTCGCAGCAATCTGCGGCACCGGTTCGCCGGTTTGCTTCACCGCAAGCCAAATGACGGGCACCAAGTAAGCGATTAACAAAATGATGTATTGACCGACTTGCGTCCAGGTGACGGCGCGCATACCACCCAAAAAAGAACAGACCAAGACACCGCCCAAGGCGATAAAAATCCCAAGCTCAAACGAAATGCCGGTCATGCGCGTGATGATGATACCGACCCCGTAAATCTGCGCGACCAAGTACGTAAATGAACATAAGACTGCGCAAAGTACCCCGAGCAGACGCGGCCAGTTACCACCAAAACGTGCGCCCAAGAAATCGGGGATGGTGTAGCGCCCAAACTTTCGCAGATAGGGCGCTAAAAAAAGCGCCACCAACACATACCCACCGGTCCAGCCCAAAATGTAGGCCAAGCCGTTGTAACCCGTCAGATAAAGGGTACCGGCCACACCGATAAACGAGGCCACTGACATCCAGTCTGCGGCAGTGGCCATCCCGTTATAGACAGCAGGCACCCTTCTGCCGGCGACATAATATTCGACTGGATCTGAGGTGCGGCACATGATGCCAATGCCCGCATAGAGCGCCACAGTCACGAGTAAAAAGGCGTAGCCGATCCAGTGCCTCTCTAACCCCATGATTTCAAGCAGGGCAAGCAGTAGCACTAGCAGACAAAATCCGACGGCATACACGGCATAGCCGCGAAACAGCTGGGCATTAAAACTTCGTTGCGAGGTCGGGTCTTGGGACACTCAGACGTCTTCTTGAACGGTACGCCGCACGCGCTGATCTTGGCGCGCCATCCACCAAGCATAGAAGCCCACGATCAGCAAAAAGAACAACGGTCCACCAAAGGCCGCCATCCAGAA
>JBIIWK010000144.1:0-8368 GCA_044338955.1 Burkholderiaceae bacterium | reverse complement strand
TGTCTCCAGCGGTTGCCCGCTTGGTTAAAGACTTCTCTGCCAAAGTCGCGACAGCGGCTTAATTGATGGCTGTTGATGGCGCCGCAACAGCGCCAGATGATCTGATCGAACTAGGTCGGATCATTTCGGCCTATGGTGTGCGCGGTTGGGTCAAGATTCAGCCGCATTCTGCTCAGGGTACTGTACTTCGTGCCGCACCCGTATGGTGGTTAGTTGCACCTGTTGCGCCTTTGGGCAAGCCTGGCGCACCTGTCCCTCACAAGGTTAAGCAGGCGCGCCCTCAAGGCTCAACGGTCGTTGCTGACCTTGAAGGCGTTGGTGAGCGTGATTTAGCTGAAAACCTGCGCGGTTACACCGTCTTGGTATCACGACAACACTTTCCTAAAGCACAAACAGACGAATACTACTGGGTTGATCTGGTGGGCTGTCAGGTTTTTGGCGCAGATGGTCTTTTGGGTGTCGTGCACGAGGTCGTTGATAACGGCGCCCATGCGCTTCTTAAAGTACACCGTCTGCAAGCACAAGAGGGTGCAGAACCACTCGCGTTGCTTGACGCAAAAGGTAAGCCGCAAGAAGTACTTGTCCCTTTTGTGGCCGCTCACGTGCAGCATGTTGATATCGCTGCGCGTCGAATCGATACTGATTGGCCTGTAGACTTTTAGAATCGCTGCGATGCGAATCGACCTCGTCACTTTGTTTCCTGAAATGTTTAGCGTGGTTCGCGACCTTGGCGTGACTGGGCGTGCGCACGGCAATCAACTCTGGTCTTTGCATACCCATAGCCCGCGTGATTACACCGAAGATGTGCATCGCACGGTAGACGACCGCCCCTACGGCGGTGGGCCCGGCATGGTCATGATGGCCGAGCCATTAACGCGTGCGCTCTCTGCGATTCGCACCCAGCGAGCCACACAAGATCAAGCCCCTGTGGTGTTGCTCTCACCAATTGGTAAACCCTTTGATCAAGCGCAGGCCCAGCGTCTGGCACAGTCATCGGGCGCGATCTTTATTTGTGGTCGCTACGAAGGTGTTGATCAACGGTTTGTCGATCAGCATGTAGACGAGCAATGGTCGCTTGGTGATTTTGTGTTGTCGGGCGGCGAGATCGCTGCGTTAGCGATGATCGACGCCGCAGTCCGGTTGTTACCTGGAGCCCTGAACCATGGGCAATCGTCAGCACAAGACTCTTTTCAAGAATCGCTGTCAGGTTTGTTAGATAGCCCGCACTACACGCGCCCCGAAAGCTTAAACGGCCAAGCCGTGCCGGCGGTGTTGCTGTCGGGAAACCATGCGCACATCGCACGATGGCGACGCGAGCAATCGCTGTTCATTACGCTTGTTAACCGGCCCGACCTGATCGAGCAGGCGCGTGCTCGCGGCTTATTCACCAAGGCCGACGAGCGGTATTTGCTGACCTTGACGTCATCTTAGCCGCTGATGCCTCTTGCGCTGTCTAGCGCTCAACTTGACTCTTTAAAATTCTGACCTGAAAATTTCAGCGCGGGCGCACTGCAGGCAGACTGGTTGAACGCGGGATCAACGCATCAGGCTACACCTTCGCCCTATACGTTAAACCCCCGTGCGCGTCAGCCCAGCTTGTCGCGTTGCGTCTGAACTTGTTTCAGGGTGTCGCCAAACTGTTCAACGCGCAGCTTTTCTTGCTCGACCACCGCAGCAGGTGCCCGCGCAACAAACGATTCGTTTGACAGCTTGGCCTGCGCTTTCGCAATTTCACCGGCGAGGCGAGCAATCTCTTTGTCTAGGCGTAAACGTTCGGCGGCGACATCGATTTCAACCTTCAGCATCAGGTGGGTATCGCCCACCACCTGAACGGGCGAACCGTCGTCTGGGAGCTCGTTCACCACTTCAACGCCTGACAGCTTGGCCAGCGCGGCAATGTAACCGGCATGCTCGTTGAGCATCCCTTGGGGGCCTTTTGCAATCAGTGGCACGCGCGCAGCAGGCGACAGATTCATCTCACCCCGCAAAGCCCTGACCGCTTCAATCTGACCTTTCAATAAGGCGACCCGTGCAGAAGCCGTAGGATCAACGGCTTCAAGATTTGGCTGTGGAAAGGGCTGAATCGACACGCTAGTGACGTCGGTTGCGCCGCGCTTGCCGGCCACGAGCGACACCTTTTGCCAGAGCTCTTCGGTGATGAAAGGCATGATGGGGTGCAACAGACGCAGTACCGCTTCAAGCACGCGGATCAAGGTGCGGCGCGTAGCGCGTTGCTGCTCGGGTGTACCGGTTTGAATTTGAACCTTGGCAAGCTCAAGATACCAGTCGCAGTATTCGTCCCACACAAAGTGATACAGCGCATTTGAAATATTATCAAAGCGATAGTCGGCAAAGCCTTTTGCCACCTCTTGCTCAAGCAGTTGCAACTCGCTGATGATCCAGCGGTCGACAACACTTTGTGCCGAAGTATCTGTTGCTGCGGCCAGCTCTTGGCCCTCGGTGTTCATCAAGACAAAACGCGTGGCGTTCCAGAGCTTGTTACAAAAGTTGCGATAGCCTTCACAACGTTTCAGATCAAAATTGATGTTGCGCCCGAGGCTGGCATAGGCGGCCATAGTAAAGCGCAGCGCATCGGTACCAAAAGCGGGGATCCCATCGGGAAACTGTTTGCGCGTGGTTTTTTCAATGGCGCCCGCTTGCTTGGGGTTCATCAGGCCGTAGGTGCGTTTGCCCACCAAGGTTTCAAGATCGACGCCATCAATCAAATCAACTGGGTCAAGCGTGTTGCCCTTGGATTTGCTCATTTTTTGGCCTTCGGCGTCGCGAATCAAGCCATGCACGTAGACGTGTTTGAAGGGCACTTGGCCCGTCAGGTGGGTGGTCATCATGACCATGCGTGCCACCCAAAAAAAGATAATGTCAAAACCGGTGACCAGCACGCTCGAAGGCAAATAGCGAGCGTAATCGGCGGTTTGTGCGGGCCAGCCCATGGTGGTGAACGGCACCAACGCCGACGAGAACCAGGTGTCCAGCACATCGGGATCGCGGGTGAGCGGGCCAGTGACACCCGCTGCCGCAGCCTGACTGAGCGCCTCGGCCTCGGTGTGTGCAACAAACACTTGGCCATCGGCCGCGTACCAAGCCGGGATCTGATGACCCCACCACAATTGACGCGAAATGCACCAGTCCTGAATATTTTCAAGCCACTGATTGTAGGTGGTAGTCCAGTTTGAAGGATAGAACTGCACCTCGCCGTTTGCCACAACTTCAAGGGCAACCTCAGTGATGCTTTTGCCTGGATGAAGTGTGTCGGCCGGCGCGGGTTTGCTCATTGCTACAAACCATTGATCTGTCAGCATCGGTTCAAGCACCGCACCGCTGCGATCGCCCCGTGGCTGCATCATTTTGTGTGCTTCAACTTTAACCAAAAACCCCTGTTGTTCAAGTTCGGCGACAACGGCCTTGCGGGCATCGAAACGATCCATGCCTTGAAATTGGGCTGGGGCCTGATCGCTGACTTTCGCGTCAAGCGTAAAAATCACAATCAAGGGCAAGCCATGACGCATGGCGCAGGCGTAGTCGTTAAAGTCGTGGGCGCCTGTGATTTTGACGCAGCCGGTACCAAAGGCTTGATCGACAAAGTCATCGGCGATGATTGGAATCTGGCGGTTACACAACGGCAGGTCGACCATCTTGCCGATCAGGTGCTTGTAGCGTTCGTCATCGGGGTGCACGCATAACGCGCCATCGGCCAGCATGGTCTCGGGGCGAGTGGTGGCGATCGTCAAGCCAGCAATTGTTTGTACAGTGCCGTCAGCTTGAGTAATCGTTTGCGGTCCATCGACAAACGGGTACTGGATATGCCACAAATGCCCTTCGGTTTCGACCGCTTGAACCTCAAGGTCAGAGACCGCAGTCATCAGTTTGGGATCCCAGTTCACCAAACGCTTACCGCGATAGATCAAGCCCTGCTTGTGCAGGCGTACGAAGGTTTCAACGACGCCTTCTGACATTTGAGCGTCCATCGTGAAGTATTCACGTGGCCAGTCGGCTGAGGCACCGAGACGCCGTACTTGGCTAGTGATGGTGCTGCCTGAAACCTCTTTCCACTCCCAGACCTTTTTAATGAAATTTTCGCGACCGAGGTCGTGGCGCGAGACCTTTTGCGCATCAAGCTGACGTTCAACCACAATTTGAGTGGCGATGCCCGCGTGGTCAGTGCCCGGCACAAACACGGTGTCACACCCCAGCATGCGGTGGTAGCGAATCAGGCCGTCCATGATGGTTTGATTAAACGCATGCCCCATGTGCAGCGTGCCCGTCACGTTAGGTGGCGGAAACTGAATGGCGTAGGCGGGGGCGGTTGCCGGCGGTGTTGCCGGGGCGCCCGGCGCAGCCACTTGAACGTGCTGGCCCGCAGCAAAGTAGCCTCGGCGCTCCCACTCGGGATACCAACGGGCTTCAATCTCGGCCGGTTCGAAGCTTTTTGAGAGATCCACATCTGGCAGTGGGTTGGGCTGGTTCATAAGGGTTCCGCAAGTGTTAGGCAGTGGGTCAGGCGCTTAGTCAGGCCGCCACAAGTTCAGGTCTAGCCCGCTATTTTAGGATGTTGTCGAGTTTAGTGCCGTGGTAGAATATCGGGTTACGGTGGGCGTAAGCAAAGTCCCTGTTTTTATTGAGAAATCTTGGAGTTTTACATGTCTGTCGAACGTACACTATCGATTATTAAGCCTGATGCCGTTGCAAAAAACGTGATCGGTCAAATTGTTGCGCGCTTTGAAGCCAAAGGCTTGAAAGTCATTGCTGCCCGTCTTACACAGTTGTCACGTGCTGATGCCGAGCGCTTTTACGCAGTGCACAGCGCACGTCCTTTCTTCAAAGACCTGGTCGACTTCATGATCTCTGGCCCCGTCTTTGTGCAGGCACTCGAAGGCGAAAACGCCATTCAAACCAACCGCGACCTGATGGGCGCGACCGATCCTAAAAAAGCAGAAAAAGGCACGATTCGTGCAGATTTTGCTGACAGCATTGATGCCAACGCAGTCCACGGCTCTGATGCGCCTGAAACTGCAGCAGTCGAAATTGCGTTTTTCTTCCCTGAAATTAACATCCACAGCCGTTAATTCGGTTGACTAAAAAGTGGCGCGCACTGCATGCATCCTGAACCGATCAATCTGCTTGGGCTCGATGCCCCGGCACTGACCCAATTAGTAGGGCAGTGGGGGGGCAAGCCGTTTCGCGCCCGGCAATTGCAAAAGTGGGTGCATCAGCGCAATACCAGTTGCTTTGAGGATATGACTGACCTGGCGCGGGATTTTCGCGCCCAGTTGACTGCGCAGTGCGTGGTGCAGGCGCCGGCGGTCCTGACGCAACAACGTTCAAATGATGGCACCCGCAAGTGGCTCTTTGACGTGGGTCAGGGCAACGCGATTGAATCCGTGTTTATTCCTGAAGACGATCGCGGTACGCTTTGCATCTCCAGCCAAGCTGGTTGCAATGTAGGTTGTCGTTTCTGCTCAACCGGTCATCAAGGGTTTAACCGCAATCTAACCGCTGCCGAGATCATCGGGCAGTTGTGGTGGGCGCGGCACGAACTCCTCAAGGATATCGATTCGTCCCGTCTCGCGGCCGGCGATAAGATCGCCGATACGCGCGTCATCAGTAATGTTGTCATGATGGGTATGGGCGAGCCCCTGCTCAATTACGACCCCGTGGTCACTGCGGTGCGCCTGATGCTTGATGACAATGCCTATGGTCTGTCGCGGCGTCGGGTCACCATCTCGACCTCGGGCGTGGTGCCGATGATGGATCGCCTGTCGCAAGATTGCCCGGTGGCGCTTGCCGTGTCGTTGCATGCACCAAATGATGGGCTACGCGATCAGTTGGTGCCTCTAAATAAAAAATATCCGCTCGCTGAATTGCTCGCAGCTTGCGAGCGCTATCTTGAGTTCGCACCGCGCGATTTCATTACCTTCGAGTACGTAATGCTCGACGGCGTCAATGATTCTGATGAGCATGCTCGCGAGCTCATTGAGTTGGTGCGCCGTGTGCACTGCAAACTGAACCTAATCCCTTTTAATCCCTTTCCCGGTTCGGGGCTTAAGCGTTCGGCTGCGGCGCGTATCAAGACGTTCTCTCAGATACTGAGCGATGCCGGCATTGTCACCACCGTGCGAAAAACGCGCGGAGACGATATTGATGCGGCCTGCGGGCAATTGGCGGGCGAGGTCCAAGACCGTACGCGCTTAAGCGAAAAAATGGCTTTGAAACGATCGATTCCGATAAAAGAGGTTCGAGCATGACCGACGTCGAATTGAAAAATCCTTTGCGTGAAGAGTCTGCACCGGTGCAAAATGAATTGATCATTTCGGCCGGCTCGTTACGTAGCTTACGGGTATCAAAAGGCTTGTCGTTGCAAGACGTTGAGGTTCGGCTCAAGTACGCGGCAAAGCTAATCGATGCGCTCGAATCCGAGCGTTTTGAAAGTCTGCCTCGCGGGCTTCCGTTAAAAAGTCTAGTAAAAAGTTACGCTAAATTATTAGAGATCGATTCAAAGCCCCTCGAGGCGATGCTCGAGCCCTACATTGGGCGTGTTGAAGGTGGCATCGCCAATCACACGTCAACGCGCACCTTAGGTGCGCATCAAATCGAACACAGTCAAGGTGGCTCAGTGGTTTGGTTTGTACTGATCTTGATGTTGGCGTTGGCGGCGGCTGGCGTCGCGATCTGGCAAGGCTTGGTGCCCTCGGCTTGGTTGCCGGCGTGGCTTGGGGCCTGGACAAAATGAACGAGTCTGCTCGCTCAACACTGACTGAGGCTAACTCTACGCCTGTTGCCCAGACTGAGACCAATTCTGTTCCTAAGTCTACGGGTGTGTCAGTGGGCGCGCTTGCTCGTCACCGTACGCGGCTTGTGCCCATCGAGTGGGGCGGCAAAGTGGTGTCGATCGGCGGGCAAGCGCCAGTGTTGGTGCAGTCGATGACAAACACCGATACTGCAGACGCGGTGGCCACTGCGATTCAAGTCAAAGAGCTGGCACTCGCCGGTTCTGAGATTGTGCGTATTACCGTCAATACCCCCGAAGCCGCTCGCGAAGTCGCTGCGATCCGTGAACATCTTGATCGCATGGGTATTTCAGTGCCCCTTGCGGGCGATTTTCATTACAACGGGCACAAGCTGCTGACGCAGTTTCCCGAGTGCGCGCAAGCCCTATCCAAGTATCGTATCAACCCCGGCAATATGGGGGGGGGTAAACGGCGCGATGACAATTTTGCGCAAATGATTGAGGTCGCGTGTCGCCACAATAAGCCGGTGCGCATTGGTGTCAATTGGGGAAGCCTCGATCACGAGCTACTTGCCCGCATGATGGATGACAACAGCAAGTTAGCCTCACCGCTTGGGGCGCAGGCGGTCATGCGCGATGCGTTGGTTGTTTCAGCGATTAGCAATGCTCAACGCGCCGAAGAACTTGGCTTAAATCCTAACGCCATCATTCTGTCGTGCAAGGTCAGTCACGTGCAAGATTTGATCGCTGTCTACCGCGATTTAGCGGCGCGTTGCGATTATCCTTTGCATTTGGGGTTGACTGAAGCCGGCATGGGTAGCAAAGGCATTGTTGCTTCAACTGCCGCGCTGAGTGTGCTTTTGCAAGAAGGGATCGGCGATACGATTAGAATTTCGCTTACGCCCGAGCCCGGCGGCGATCGCACGCGCGAGGTTGTCGTTGCCCAAGAGATTTTACAGACGATGGGCCTGCGTGCCTTTACCCCAATGGTGATTGCGTGCCCCGGCTGCGGTCGAACCAGCAGTACGGTGTTTCAAGAGCTAGCCGATCGCATTCAGACTTACCTGCGCGAGCAAATGCCGCTCTGGAAAAATAAATATCCCGGCGTTGAGTCAATGAACGTCGCCGTGATGGGGTGCGTGGTGAATGGGCCTGGCGAAAGTCGACACGCCGACCTGGGCATCAGCTTACCCGGTACGGGCGAGGTGCCCGCGGCACCGGTGTTTGTCGATGGGCAGCGTACGGTCACCCTGAAGGGCGATCATATCGCCGAAGAATTTCAAACGATTGTTCAAGAGTACGTCTCGCGTCGCTACGGCACGCGTGCCATTTAAAGTTAAGACATGACCCAAGCTTTTTCAAAAGTGACCGCGATCCGCGGTATGAATGATGCCTTGCCCGGTGCTTCGGCGCGCTGGGAGCAGCTCGAAGCTCTGGTACGTGAGTGGCTGCGGGCCTATGGCTATCGCAATATGCGTGCGCCGATTCTTGAGCATACCCGCCTGTTTACGCGCGGCATCGGCGAAGTCACCGACATTGTTGAAAAAGAGATGTACACCTTTACCGATTCGCTCAATGGCGAGTCACTGACCATGCGCCCCGAGTTCACCGCCGGGATGGTGC
>JBIIWK010000143.1:0-8376 GCA_044338955.1 Burkholderiaceae bacterium | reverse complement strand
TTGCTAATGTCTGCGGTCTGCGCCCGTGCAGAGACTTTCAGCTTTGTCGCCTTGGGTGATCTTCCTTATGGCTCGGACGACACCGCCGGTGTTAAGTACCGCGCGTTGATTACTCAGATCAATGCCTTGAACCCTGAGTTTTCAATTCATGTTGGCGATTTCAAAGCGGGCAGCGCGCATTGCTCTGACGAAGAATTTGAACGCCAGCGCAAACACTTTGATTTATTCAAAGGCGCACTGATCTACACGCCTGGCGACAACGACTGGACAGACTGCGGTCGCAAAAGTAACGGCAGCTACGACCCTCTAGAGCGGCTCGATAAGCTGAGGATACAGTTCTATAAGCCTGATACCTCTTTGGGTCAGGCGCCCATAGCTGTGGCCACACAGGCCAAGACAATGCCTACCTATTCGACCTTTGTTGAGAATCAACGGTGGCAATTTTCCAACACGCTATTTACGACTGTGCACATTGTGGGTAGCGACAACCGTTTTGCACCTAACAACGCTGAAGCTGAAAAAGAATTTCTGGCCCGCGACGAGGCGAATATTGTTTGGATTAAAGAATCGTTTCGCCTCGCAGCGAATCAAAAACTACAGACCCTCGTTTTTGCTTTTCAAGCGGACGTGATTCGAGGGATGTCGCGCTCAGGCACTTGGGCCGAAAAGACAGGATTTCACGCTTCAATTGAAAAAACATTGCTACCTCTTGCTAAAGAGTTTCAAGGTTCTATCTTGATTGTGCATGGCGACAGCCATAATTTCGAATACGACCAAACATTTATGCTTGAGTCGCAAATCCTAAAAAACGTCTATCGACTTGAAGTGCCCGGTGCAAAAACAACTGGCGCGGTGAGCGTCACGATTCAAGAGGGCAATTCAATACCCTTTTCAGTCAAAAAAATCATCGTTCCCTAAAAAATCGCACGACTGGCGAGATATAGGATGCTTATCGGCAACACGCACCCGAAGGTGCTTTGAACATCACCGCGCCGTTGTCGCACCTCGTGCACGCGGTTTGGTAGGCGTAAACGACGTGTTTTCGGCGGCTGCATTCTCGATCACTGCGGCATCTTCTGCCAGCAACAAACGCTCTGCAACGAGTGCGCGCGTGGCTACGCGTATCTTGGTCAGATACTCGTTAATACCACCGGGATACCGTACATCAAGCACGACGCGTGCATCATCAGGCTGGCGGTCTGCGGTCGTCTTCGCAAAGGGTCGATAGGTACCACTCTGACGACATACCATCACAGTCAGTGGTGCATTCATATCACCATGACTCGCAATCGGTACCGCAACATCGGGCAGCACGACGCCACTCATGGCATTGCCGTCGACATCGCGCTTAGGCACCATGACCATCGCACCTGCAAGAAAGTTCGGTGCTTGAAACACCGCAGTATCGTTTAAACGCGCTTCAAGGTCGAACAGACGACTAGCTGGCGGTGTCTGACCTTGCACCCACTCGTCTAGCGCCACCAGTTGTGCCCGCACGGCTGGCGCCCAGTCGATTTGACCAGGTGCTTCGGTACACTCTGGATTTTTATCGCGACCGTTGATATGCGGAGAGCCAGAGATATCGAACATGCGAACATTCTCAGGCATTGGCAAGTCGACAATACCCTTGGCGCCGGTGCGCGTGAGCGCCGCACGTCCACCCAAATAATCGTTATAAGCGTGGTTCACCACCACCCGTGGAAGCTTGCGATACTTCGTTTGTGCAACCTTCATCACATCGCCGTAGGTGAAGGGCTCTTCGTGAACACCGCGTAGTTCGGGTTCGGTATGGCTTGGCGTTTGCCACGCGACTGAGCCGGGCCCTGGTCCTGCAGCAAGCAACGGCAACTGCCCGGCCCCAGCCTGTGTGATGTGCAGTCCATCAAACACCATCTTGTCGTCAAGCTGATTAAAGCCATTGAGCAAAAAGCTTTTCAAGAAACGCCCCGTTTGCGAGTAGCCCACTGCATAGGTGCGCTCAATCGCATCGACAAGCGGGTTACTTACGCGCGCGTCACGCAAAAACAGCGTGATATCGCGCACTGCAGCGAACCCCACGCCTTCGGCATAGAGCTTGCCGCCCTTGTCGTCAGAAAAAGTCGGAAACACCGGTCCTTCGCCCTGCTCCCAATGCACTACGGCCACCGACCAGCCTCGGTTCTGCAGAAACCCGTTACCCTGATCGAGTGAGCCAACCGCAAGCGGCCGAGCTCGAGGGCTGTTGTACAGCCCGTGAGTAATAGGGCGACCACGATTCGGCACGTCAACCAGCAAGTTGCCATTGCCGCTTCGCGGCGATTCAGGAATGATCAAGGTCACCGGCGTACGATACTCAACGAGCCCACGCGCGTTGCGCGGTGCCTTATCTAGCCCCGGGATTGGCTCTGTTGGCGACAACTCACCTGAAGCCTCTGCTTCGATACGGAGATACTTGCCGACAGCAAAATCGCCATAGGGCTGAGTCGATTTAATCGCAAATTCAGTGATCGCGGCAGCGGCAACCAGAGGCAGCGAAGGCATCATTTCCCGGGCGCTTTGCAGTCTGCGTTTCCAAAACGCTGTAAGCACAAGTCGCGCGCACAGCTGCGCATCACGGCATCGCGAAGTTCAGCGTTGGTGTCAATCACCTCTAAAGACTGATAGGTGCGGTACTCGCTACGCATCTCAGGCCTACATTTGGTTTTGACACGATTGTCTTCGGTGCGGCTTTCACAAATTGACCCGCCCGTTGGCACTGTGATGACCGTGGTGCGTGGCACGAACACCTGAATCATATTAGGCGGAAATTGCCGATACGCGCTTGGCGCACATTCGTCTTGGGCTTGCAGGTATTCACGAGTCACGCACCCAGACAGCAGTACAAGAAGGCACAGTACGATTTTTTTCACGGTATCTCTGTGACTTGTCTAGGAGCGATCCGCGCCAAGCTTTTGCGTCAAACCGGGCGGGTTTGAAAAGGTTTTTCTAAAAGCCGACTGCCCGGCATTTGAAAACTTTAGGCCCGCCTGCTTGACCGCCTCGTCACTGACTTTGTGTAAGGGTGTATAAAACGGATGGTGATGCTCGATAAAGGGGTTATTGCGCGCCGCGTTATAACAAAAGATCACGGTCCAGCGCCGATTCGGCGAACGGTTTTGGTCAGACCGATGCATCACATTTGCATGAAAAAATAGTGCGTCGCCAGGTGCCATTTCAACGTACTCAAGCGGCATCTGCTGCAACATCTGCTCGACCCGTTTTGGATCTGCGCCCACCTGCTCTCCAGGAATAATGCCGTGTTCAACCCGGCCTACCAAATGCGAACCGCGAATCACCTGCAAGCAGCCGTTCTCAGGCGTGGCATGATCAAGCGCGACCATCACACTGGCCATGTGAGGCAATAGGCAGCCATTGTGGTACCAATATCCATAATCCTGATGCCACTCCCAGGCACCGCCCTCAAGCGGCTCTTTGGCGGTGAGTTTTGAGTGGTAATGATAGACCTCGCCGCCCAACATCTGCTCGACCGTGTCAACCACCCGATGTGATCGAGCCGCCAAACCATAGACGCTATCACCCGGATGATTCCAGGTCGCCATTCTGGTCGCCTTGCCTTGTGCGTCTTTGCGATCGTAAAGGCTCTTTTGCAAGTCTGGGTCTTGCTCGATTGCACCCGCCATTAAGGCAACCTCTTCTTGATCGAAGAGCTTGCGAACAATCACATAACCATCTGCGGCAAACGCAGCCGCCTGTGCAGCAGAGAAAACTGAAGCCATGTCAGAACTCCTTGATCAACAACAGAGGGATGCTAAGCCTTAGCCTGGCCGACGTTCAAAAGCAGGGATATCTTCGGGGATATGATGAAACGGTTGCTTATCAATCGTAAAAATTGCAGCGGTCGGCTTGTAAATCGATGGGTCATCAAGGGTGCCGACTTTAATGATCATGGCGCCAGGGCGAAATGGCGATTGCGTGGCAAGACTGGTACCGCAGTTCGAACAAAAGTGACGCGTCACGGCCTTGTCGATATCTGTGCGCGTAAAGGTGGCAGGCACGCCAGTCTCAAACTTAAACCCCTCGCGCGGCAACACCATGAGCGCATTAGGATGCCCACCCGCAATGTATTGACACTCACGGCAATGACACTGCAGCGAGGCCATGACATCGCCCTCAAAACTGTACCGAATTTGTTTGCAATAACAACCGCCGGTTAGTTTCATCGCTCGCTCCTGGTATTTTTCTTGGTGGACTAAACAGAATGAGAAATATCGTAACACCACCGTGCCGAGAAGGTACCAGTCAGCGAAACGGATCAGCAAACAGCTCAGAAAAAATAGGCAAACGACCTACTTTTTACGTGGCGGTAAACCAGTATGTTGGGTCAACATGCGACCTGGCGTGACGGCTTTGCGCACCGAAGATTCAGTACTATTTTTACGTCGCGCGCTGGTATAGCTGCCATCTGTTCTAGGCTGGTGAAACGGGATCAAGTGCTTTTTACCGTTACCGATCAGATCCGAGCGCCCCATTGCCTTGAGTGCCTCGCGTAGCAAGGGCCAGTTATTGGCATCGTGGTAACGCAAAAACGCCTTATGTAGGCGGCGGCGACGATCGCCCCGTACGATATCGACTGTTTCGCTTGTGCGAGTGACTCGCCCTAGGGGATTACGGCCAGAGTGGTACATCGCAGTTGCCGTCGCCATCGGGCTTGGGTAGAAAGTTTGCACCTGATCGGCACGAAAGCCATGGCTCTTGAGCCAGACAGCTAGATGCATCATGTCTTCATCACTGGTGCCGGGGTGTGCGGCGATAAAGTACGGCACCAAAAACTGCTTCTTGCCGGCTTCTGCGCTGAACTTATCAAACATTTGCTTGAACTTGTCGTAGCTACCGATACCAGGCTTCATCATCTTCGACAAAGGCCCCATCTCGGTGTGCTCGGGCGCTATCTTTAAATAGCCCCCCACATGATGCGTGACGAGCTCACGGATGTATTCGGGCGACTTCACTGCCAAGTCGTAACGCAAGCCAGAGCCGATCAGGATCTTTTTCACGCCCTTGATGGCACGCGCACGTCGATACATGTGAATCAACGAACTGTGATCGGTATTTAGATTTTGACAAACATCTGGGTATACGCAACTAGGCTTACGACAAGCCGACTCAATCTCTGGGCTTTTACAGCCAATGCGGTACATGTTGGCGGTTGGACCACCCAGGTCAGAAATTACCCCGGTAAAGCCTGGCACCTTGTCGCGAATATCTTCGATTTCGCGGATCACTGAGTCTTCGCTGCGGCTTTGAATGATTCGCCCTTCGTGCTCGGTGATTGAACAAAACGTACACCCACCAAAACAGCCGCGCATGATATTCACGCTAAAGCGGATCATCTCCCAGGCGGGGATCTTGGTTGCGCCATCATGGCCACCGTTTTCATCCGCATAAATAGGGTGCGGGCTGCGGGCATAGGGTAAATCAAACACCAAATCCATTTCAGGCGTTGTCAACGGGATGGGTGGTGGATTGATCCAGACATCACGCGCGGTGCGCCCCTCTCCGTGCGCCTGCACGAGCGCGCGGGCATTGCCTGGATTAGTTTCTAAATGCAGTACGCGGTTGGCATGCGCATATAAAACCGGATCCGATTTCACTTGCTCGTAAGACGGCAAGCGAATCACGCTGCGCTCACGCGGCGGAACCTTAAGCTTACCTTTGGTTTGCAGAGCAGGGTTAGGCGTAAACACGAGCGGCGCTTCGTTGGTGGCTAAATTAACCTTGCCCGCGCTTCGCTTAGTATCGCCCATCGCTTTCGCGCCTTCTTGGGCCTTGGCGATTACGGCCTTGGCGCTTGTTGCATGAGCGCCTAATGCCTTCGCGCCTGCTGCCTTGGCACTTTTAGCGTTCGCTGCGTCAGCCACTTCGCGCGCTTCATCGTTGCGCGCACAGCTTTCGCCCTGCTCAAGCGCCTGCTCACTGATCATTAAGTAAGGGTTGACATGAGCCTCGACGCGGCCGGGTGCATCGACGCTGGTCGAATCGATCGCAAACCAGCCCTCGGGGGTGGTGCGGCGCATATAGGCCGTGCCACGAATATCTGTCATTTGAGTGATCGGCTCTTTTGCCGCCAACCGATGTGCGATCTCAACCACTGCACGCTCAGCATTGCCGTACAACAGCAAATCGCACTTGCTATCGATGACCACCGAGCGACGAACCTTGTCTGACCAATAGTCGTAGTGCGCGATCCGTCTCAACGAGCCTTCGATACCACCCAAAATCACCGGGGTCTCTTTGTAGGCTTCTTTGCAGCGTTGCGTGTACACAATCGCGGCACGGTCGGGGCGCTTGCCCCCAACATCGCCCGCCGTATAGGCATCATCGCTGCGCATTTTGCGATCAGCGGTGTAGCGATTGATCATCGAATCCATGTTGCCAGCGGTGACACCAAAAAAAAGATTTGGCTGACCGAGGACCTTAAAGGGATCGGCACTTTGCCAGTCAGGCTGGGCGATGATACCAACGCGAAAGCCTTGGTTTTCAAGCATTCGCCCGATCACTGCCATACCAAAGCTGGGGTGGTCGACGTAGGCGTCACCCGTCACAATGATGATGTCGCAGCTATCCCACCCAAGCTGAGTCATCTCGTCGCGACTCATCGGCAAGAAAGGAGCCACGCCAAAGCGCGCCGCCCAGAACTTGCGATAGCTGCTCAAGGGTTTGGCGTTGCGTGGGAAGAGAGAAACGTCGGTGTAGGTTGTCATAATCTTGACCCCGATTGTACGCAATGTCAGCCTGCTTGGGCACTTAGCCCTTGTAACCCTTGCGGTCAAACGCGAACCTCAACGCCCTAAAAAGCTGCGATATCGCACAGAATATGATTGACTAGGCTCGGCTTGGACGAAACCCTTCAAAATCGCTCACCTACAAGATCGTGCCGACGGACTAAGAATAAGCCCACGCGGATTTTCATCTTTTGCCTGTTATCTCATGGTATACAGACGCTCAGTCTAGCCAAGGTCGCCTGTCATTCATGCAAAAACCCGTCTTTCTTGAAAGCCAACAAGTCGTCCAATCTCTTAGCCTTGCTTCTGAAATTGAGGCGGGGCTGCTGGCCGAGGCCGCATCGATCTCGCCCAAGTTTTTGTATGACGCGCTGGGTGCCCATCTTTTTACGGCCCTCACGTTTTTGCCCGAATATTATCCAACCGCCGTTGAAGCCAGCATACTCAAGCAATACACAAATGAAATCGCTGCCGCAATTGGGAAGAATCCCGTTTTGATTGATCTGGGCGCAGGCGATTGCAAAAAATCTGCCCGACTTTTTGAATCCATCAAACCTGCCTCGTACGTGGCAATCGATTTTTCAGTTGACTACTTAAAAGAGGCTTTAGAAAAACTACAAAATCAGTATGCGGATATCCCAATGTTTGGGATCGGCATGGATTTTTCACAAACGCTCAAACTACCTGACACGATTACACAAGCGCCACGAACCTTTTTTTACCCAGGCTCAAGCCTAGGTAATTTTTTACCGACTGGCGCCGAAGCCCTGCTTAAACAAATTAAACGTGAAGCATTGGGCGGCGGTTTGCTGCTTGGGGTTGACCTCATGAAAGCAGAGCACGTATTACAGGCGGCCTATGATGACCCCCTAAAAGTCACCGCTGCGTTCAATTTAAATATTCTGCGCTCGGTCAATGCCATCATTGATTCGAATTTTGATGTCAGTCATTTTTGCCATAAAGTTGTAGTTAATCACTCGCAAGAGCGCGTTGAGCTTTATCTTGAAGCACTACGAGACACCACCGTTGCATGGCACGGCAAGCAACGCGTCTTCAAGAAAGGCGAATTGATCCACACTGAAAATTCGCACAAATACTCGATCGCGTCTATCCAAACGCTACTGAACAGCGCTGGCTTTCAGTCGATAAAAGTATGGACGGATCCACGGCAATATTTTGCAGTGATTTATGCCCAGTGATCATGCGGCCGAGCTATGTATGCAACATCCATGTGTATAGAAGCTAAAAGATAATTTAAAACACGGCTCGCTTGTGCGTTGATCAGCGCGCTCGGGCGCTTTCTAGAACAACGTGCCAAACGTCATCGTTTAGGTTATTGTATTTGCATGAAATCTATCCATATCGACCGCAACCGTCGCCTGCGCGATGACCCTGGCACAGGCCATAACCGTTGGCACCCTGATATTGAGCCGCTACTTGAGGTCGCGCCGGGCGAAGACATTTTGCTCGAGACCCGAGACGCGGCTGATGGCCAGGTCAAACCCCACATGGTGTTCGAAGACCTCGCTCGCAACGACAAGAAAGCAGGGCACCCTCTTACTGGGCCCATTTTTGTCAAAGGGGCGAAGCCTGGTGACATCTTAGAAGTCGAGTT
>JBIIWK010000142.1:0-8389 GCA_044338955.1 Burkholderiaceae bacterium | reverse complement strand
CAGCTTGCGCTAAAGATAATGCTTGCCCCACCAATATAGTCACTGGGCCTTCGAATGTGGGTAAGCCGTCTTGGGCAACGTCAAACAGCGTGCTTTTAAAACGCAGCCCGGCGCGACTGGCATTTTCAACAATACAAATCGGTGTCCGTTTAGGTTTGCCCGCCGTCATCAACGCACCGCAAATATCTTTTGCTTGAGCACTTGCCATATAAAGCGCAACAGTTTGGGCACTCATTGCCGCGGTTAGCCATTCACTCGGTTGGCCAGTTTCGTGTTTGCCAAGCCGAGGCGTCACAAAGGCCACGCTACGTGATTCGCCCCGCAAGGTCAGGCTCGTTTGCAGGTCGGCTGCCGCGGCACAGGCTGCTGTGACCCCAGGGATAATTTCGATCTCGATGTTTTCTGAACGGCAGGCTTGAAGTTCTTCGGCCAGCCGCCCAAAAATAGCAGGATCGCCACCTTTCAAGCGGACGACTGTGAGTCCTCGTTTGGCGAGTGCCACTAAGGTGCGGCAGATAAAAGCCTGCTCGACTGAAGGGCGACCCGAGCGCTTCCCGACCTCAAGCCAGCGGGCGTGTGGTGCAGCCTCTTGCATGCCTGCGACGTCCATTAAGGCATCGTGCAAGACCACATCGGCTTGGCTCAACTGCCGCCAGGCCTTACGCGTCATGAGTTCTGGATCGCCAGGCCCTGCGCCGATAAACCAAACTTTCATACTTGGGCCTCACCCCGATCTTCTGTCCGTTTCATACTTGGGCCTCACTCTGATCTTCTGTCTGCGTGCGCTTGGGCTTGTGTTCGGGTTTGCGCGCGGCCTCGGCCGCATGCGCGAACACGGGTTTGCCTAAGCGCGCGACAGTTTGTCTAAAAGTTTCGCCAGCTTCGCGTTGTTCAAGGTAGGCATCAATGATTTCCTCTACGGCGTCAGCGACTTCATCCTCAGCGAACGCGCGGCCGATGATGGTGCCCAGTGCGGCGGGCGCACCATGCCCTGAGTGACCGCCTAGCAATATTTGGTAGAAAGCAGCCCCGTCTTTATCGACACCTAAAATCCCGATATGGCCCACATGGTGGTGGCCGCAGCTATTCATACAACCTGAAATACGCAAATCCAAGGGGCCGATATTCTCTTGCGCATCCAGCGCGGCGAAGCGTTGGGCGATGTCTTCGGCAATCGGCAGCGAGCGTGCATTGGCTAACGCGCAGAAATCCCCCCCTGGGCAGGCCACCATCGCACCGATCAGACCGCCCACGGCGTGATGCAGATTCAACCCCTGTAGCGCTTCATACAAGGCAGGCAGGTCAAGCTCGCGTACTGCAGGCAACACAAAGTCTTGGGTGTGGCTGACGCGAATGAATCCTTGGCTGAACCGATCGGCGATCGCTGCGATCGCATCCATTTCGTGACTGGTGACGTCGCCAGGCGCGCGACCTGGCGCTTTTAAAGGGATCAGTATGGCGGCAAAGCCGGGTTGGCGGTGTGCAAGACGATTGCGCTTTAACCAGCGTTGCCACTGCGTCGCGTCGCCAGCACTGCCTGTGTGGGCGAGGCTAACGAGTGCCTGTCCCTGAGTCCAGTCGGGTTCGATAAAGGCGCTTTGCACACGCTCAAGTTCGGTTTGCGCAAGCTTGTGTGGGCCATGGCGTAAGTCCTGCCATTCAAGATCGACCATTTCGCGAAACTTTTCGACGCCAACGCTGCGTACCAAAATCTTGATGCGCGCTTTGGTAAGATTGTCGCGTCGCCCGAGTTCGTTATACACGCGCATGACAGCGTGGGTATAGGTCAACATATCAAACCAATCTAAACGCTCGCGTAGCACTGGGCCCAAAATAGGCGTGCGACCCAAGCCACCGCCCACCCGCACACGAAACACCGCGTGCGGTGTGGCCTCAACCACTTCAAAGGCCATGTCGTGGATTTGAACTAGCGCACGGTCTTCAGGCGTTCCAGTAAGTGCCACTTTAAATTTGCGAGGTAAAAAGCAAAGCTCAGGATGAAACGTACTCCATTGTCGTAACAGTTCGGCGTAAGGGCGTGGATCCAGAATCTCGTCTGGTGCGATGCCAGCGAGCGCGTCGCTTGTGATGTTGCGCAAGCAATTGCCACTGGACTGAATGCCGTGTATTCCAACTTGCGCCAAGTCGCTAAGAGCTTTCGGGGTATCGTCAAGCGAAATCCAGTTCAACTGCATATTCTGACGCGTAGTCAGATGTCCGTAGCCACGGTCATACTTGCGTGCCACCTCACCGAGGGCTCTGAGTTGCTCGCTCTTGAGCATGCCGTAGGCGATAGCAATCCGCAGCATGGGGGCGTGGCGCTGAATGTATAAGCCGTTTTGTAGACGTAGCGGTTTGAGGTGATCATCGCTGAGCAGGCCCTCTTTGTTACGTTGAATTTGTCCGGCGAGTTGGCTGGCACGTTCGTTTAAACGTGCAGTGTCAAAGCGTGATGGTTGATACATAGAGTGTGACGCAGATCGTAAAACCTTGACGGTAGTGGCTTACACGCGCTAGGTCAAAGAACGATTTTCTCTATGCTTATAACAAGTCTTTGAAAAAAAACTGGGCTTGTTATTGAAGCTCAAGCGCCAGCTATGATGAAACTATCTTTTGTGATTCGAGCACCGTTTAGCTTGGGCTTATGTTGGGATAGCCAAGGATAAGTTTTTTTGCTTTCGATTTTTCACTCAAACTCAAAGGGCAGAGTTGGCTGTGCGCCCCGATCAACGTACTCGGCTGCCTGTACGGGGCGCAGGCTGCCCGCACGCACGCCAAGCAGGCGAATCCTTTGTTCGAGTGGCACACGTTTCAAACATTCGGTTGCAGCCATTCGAATTTGATGGCCATCCGTCACATCGTCTGGCAAGGTGACGTCGCGCGTGATCACTTGAAAATCTGCGAACTTTAGCTTAATCCCAATAGTGCGACTCGCATAGCCTTTGCGTTGAAGATCTTCAGCGAGGCGCAAGCAGAGATTTGTGAATACCTCGGATAATTTAGAACGGTCATGCTTGGCATGTAAGTCGCGCTCAAAGGTGGTTTCACGACTGATGGATTTAGGCTCTGACCAAGTCACGACCTTTCGCTCGTCAATCCCTTGGGCTACTTGTGCCATCCAAGCGCCGGTACTTCGGCCAAAATGTGCCAACAATAATTCGGCGGGTGCCGCAGCGAGGTCGCCGATGGAGTGGATCCCTAGCGCGGCAAGTTTTTCGTTTGCTTTAGGTCCGATACCATTAATTTTTTTTGCTGCCAACGGCCAAATGCGCGATGTAAATTCGCTGGGCTCCAAAATCGTAATCCCATCGGGCTTATCGAGATCAGAACAAATCTTGGATAAAAGTTTATTTGAAGTGATGCCGATCGAACAGCTCAAGCCCGTCGCGTCAAAAACTGCCTGCTTGATGCGCTTGGCAAGGCTGAGCGAATCGCCCTCTATATGTGTCAGATCGATATAGATTTCATCGATGCCGCGGTCTTCGACGCGCGGTGCGACCGAGGCCACCGCTTCTTTGAACAGGCGAGAGAAGTGTCGATAGGCCTCAAAGTTGGCGGGCAGTAGGATGGCCTCAGGCGCCAAGGCGGCTGATTTCATTAAGCCCATGCCAGAAAACACACCCAAGGCGCGGGCCTCGTACGTTGAGGTGGTGACCACGCCGCGCCCAGCATAGCCTCGCAAGCGCGAAAACTGTTTTTCACCTTGAGCGTTAATGGTGGGTACACTCGCGTTACGCCCGCCTACCACCACCGCCTGGCCGCGTAATTCTGGATAGGTCAGCAATTCAACGGATGCAAAAAACGCATCCATATCCAAGTGAGCAATTCTGCGTGGGGCGGTCATGGGGCAGAGGCCTGTAGGCTTTGCTCTGAGTCTATTGAAAGCTGTAAAGTTCGCTGGGGTTGCTCACCAAAATCTTCTCAATGACAGAGCGTTCAGTTGACCAGCGCGCTAGCATGTCAAGCATATTGGCATCATTGGGCTTGACCGTTTCAGTCGGATGGGGCCAGTCGCTGCCCCACACCAGGCGGTTTGGTGCGGCGGCAATCCAGTGACGCGCTACGGCATCAATATCTAAAAACTCACCCGCCTCGCCAACCTGGCTATCTAAATAGGCGCCCGAGAGTTTGACCCAAGTGCGACCGTGATCCAAAAGTTGTTCAACAATTTTGACGGCCGGGTGTGCAAGCCCTAGGGGCTGCGGTAAGCGCGTCATGTGATCGAACACAATTTGCGTGGGCAAGCGCTTGAGCATCGCCTCGTGCTCAACGATTTGATCTGCGGTCCAGTGTAATTGCAGGTGCCACCCCAGACCGACAATACGCGCAGCCAAGGGTTCGACCATCTCAAAGCTTGCCGCTGCGTTTTTGGGTGTGTAAAGAGAGAAGCGCACACCGCGAATACCGCCCGCATGCAACGCCTTGAGCGTGACGTCGCTGACATCGCTGCGTAAGACAGCGACTCCGCGCGCGCGGTCAAGGCCGAGTTGCGCGATTGCATCGAGCGTCACGCCATTGTCTACGCCGTAGTTGCGCGGCGTTACGATCACGGCACGTTCGGTGCCTAAGCGTTTTTGTAAAAGACGGTATGCATTGACCGTCGCCAGTCCAGGCAACGCTGCAGCATCGGCAGACTGTGGAAATCTTGCATCGTATATATGCAAATGGCAATCGCAGGCCTTCGCGGGTATATGCAGCGCTGGGGTATTGACACCGGCAGAATTCGGAACGGGTATAGCTTCGAATGAGATGGCTGATGCTGGGACGGTCATGTTTTTTTATTTTCTTTGCGCAAGCGCTTTGCTTCGGATCGAATCAGGTCGGTATGTTGCCCGAGCGTGGGGGCGGCGAAGGGGTCGGGGCCGGGTGTACGGCTAAATTTTATCGAGCTCTTAAGTCCGCGATAAGTCCCCACGACCGGGTGTTCAAAATTTGTAATCAGGTCTTGACTGGCGACTTGAGGGTGCTCAAACATGTCTTCAATCGACAAGGCTGTTGAGCAAGGTACTTCTTCACCAAAAATGGCTTCCCATTCAAGCGCGGTGTGTTGCATCAGCGCCTCACGTATTTGTGGCACGATCTCTTCTTGGTGCTGTGCACGCTTACGCACGGTATCGTAGCGCTCGTTATTAGCCAACTCTTCGAGGCCAACTTTTTGACACAAGGCCGTCCAAAAATGCGGTACGTTCGCAGAGATATATAAATAGCCTTCGCGGGTAGGATGTATCCCCGTAATACCCAGCGAACGCATGTCACGGCCGACCTCGCGGCCTTCACCTTCGGCCCACACCAGTCGCGCCGATTGCAATGTTAGCGCGGCCGCGAGTAGCGAGACACCGACAAATTGACCTTGGCCAGAGCGCTCGCGTTCAAACAGGGCTGAAGAGACCGCACCGGCCACTAACGCCGAGGTGTAGTAATCGACGATGGAGCCATACAAAATTTCAGGGGGGCCGCCTGGCTTACCTTGTAGTACCGTCATGCCAGTCATCGTTTGCAAGACTTGATCAAAGCCCGCTTTTTCTTTGTAAGGACCAGATTCACCATAGCCACTGACGGCGCAGTAAATCAAACGCGGATTCAACAGTTTTAGCGTCTCATAACCGATGCCGATGCGCGGAGCCACGCTAGGTCTGAAGTTATGCACCAAGACATCAGCGGTTTCGATCAAGGTCAATAGGGTAGCAAGATCAGTTGGATCTTTGATATCCAGCACAGCCGCCAGCTTGCTGCGATTCACGCCTAAAAAAGCGCGACTTTCTGAGGGCAACGATGAGGGATAGCGGCGCAGGTTATCGCCAGTCGGTGGTTCAATCTTGATGATTTCTGCGCCCTGATCGGCCAGCAGTGAACAGCCGTAAGGCCCTGCAATATATGCGGACAGATCAATCACGCGAATCCCCGATAAAGGACCTTGACTGCCTGCCCTTTGAGGTAATGAAGATGCTTCTTTGGACAACGATGGTTGTGTCATAAAACTCACTCGGGTTGAATGTTCGCGGCCTGAGCAACGCGCTGCCAGCGCGCCAACTCAGTTGATAGATGTTGCGCAAAGGCCTCGGTGCTCATCGGGGCGGCACTTGCACCTTCTTTAATAAAGAAGTTTTTCATTTCGTCAGCGGTGATGGCCTTGTTGATACTGGCGTTGAGTAGCGAAACGATTGGGCTCGGTGTGTTTGCCGGTGCAAGCACACCCCACCAAAGCTCAACAGCGCTCTGCCCGTAGCCCATTTCGCCCAAAGAGCGAATCGCGGGCGCCACATCACTGCGTGCCGCAGTGCTGACTGCTAAAGCTCGGATTTTTTCGCCATTGACTTGTGCGAGTAACGACGGCGCACTGGCGATTAGCAAATCGATTTGCCCCCCCATCAGGTCTGTCACGGCAGGGCTCATGCCTTTGTAAGGCACGTGCGTGAGCTTGATCTGCGCAGCTTCAGCCAAGATTTCTGTGGCAAATTGATTGATGCTGCCAACCCCAGAGGTGCCATAGTTCAGCTTTGCTGGGTTTGCCTTTGCAAAAACGATAAGATCTTCAAGTGACTGAAACGGTGTGTGTTTGCCGACGGTGATCAGTAGCGGCCCTTTAGCCAGCATGGCAACGGGTGCAAAACTTGTTTGCGCATCATACGGAAGATTCGTTCGAATGGCAGCCCCGGTGGTGAAGGTAGAAGACAGCACAACTAGGGTGTAGCCATCGGCCGGCGCTTTGGCGAGCAGCATGTTGGCAAGAATCCCGCCCGCAGCGGGTTTGTTCTCAACGACCACGGCAACGCCCAGCGCCGTTTGAAGTTGCTTGCCAATCGCGCGTGCAAAGATATCGTTTGAGCCGCCCGCAGCGCTACCCACTAAAAGGGTGATGGGCTTGTTAGGAAAGGCTGTCTGCGCAAATAGTGCTGAAGGCAGGCAAGGTAGATAAAGTGCTGCCATCAGGCTAAAAAATTTTAACGCGTAACGTTTGAACATATTTTGTAAGAGCTTCTATTTTGGATTTTTAAAAAATTCTTCGGGTTTCTAGTCTAAAAGAAGGTAAACGGGTGGCACACGAGTGGTTCGGTTGTGCAGGACTGGCTTTTGACGTCAAATCTTTGGTCAGGCACTGGTTCATATAATAGATTGGATTGCAGTGATGTTCACTTTACTCGGTTTGGTCAATATTCAAAAAGCAACATACAGGGGCGGGCATGTTTAAACTGATCGGCGGTAGGCTTGGCGCGGGCTTGGTGGCGTTGTTTTGTGCTTCAACCGCGCTGGCACAGACTGAGTCGGCCGAGCGTTTTCCGACAAAACCTATCCGTTTGATCGTGGGTTTTGCGCCGGGCGGAGGCACCGACTCTGCGGCACGCACAATCGCGGTCAAGCTGTCTGCGTTGTTAGGCCAACCCGTTGTGGTTGAAAACCGCCCAGGAGCCGGAGGCAATATCGCCTGTGAAGCGATTGCCAGAGCCTCGCCCGATGGCTATACGCTTGGGTTGGCTAACGTCGGCTCAATGGCGGTCAACCCTCACATGCCAGGCGGCACAACCTATCAACCGTTAAAAGATTTTGAGATGATCTCGGGCGGGGTTACGTTTGGTAATGTGTTGGTGGTGCGCACCGACTCACCCATTCAAACGCTCGCTGATTTTATTACTGCGGCAAAAGATAAAGATAAACCGTTGTTTTATGGCTCGGCTGGTTTGGGCAGCGCAGGGCATCTTGCAGGCGAGCTGTTGCAGTCGCGCGCCGGGACGGCGGCTGAGCACATCAATTACAAAGGCGGGGGCCCAGTGATGACCGACCTACTCGCCGGTAATATTCAGGCGGTCTTTGCCAGCGCACCGACCGCGGTGCCGCAAATCAAGGGGGGCAAATTACGCGGCTTAGCCGTCACCGGTGTCAAACGCGAGGCCTCTTTACCCGACGTACCTACGATGGCCGAGCAAGGCTTTGAAAAATACCAAGCGACTAACTGGTATGGTTTCATTGCGCCAGCGCGCACACCAACAGACATCATCAACAAGCTCAATCAAGCGATTGTTGCCTCGTTGCATGACACGGTCACGCTTGAGCGTTTAAATGGTGCATCGATGACGGCTGACCCCACCACACCTCAAGAGATGCGGGCTTTTGTTGCTCAAGAATACGAGACCTGGGGTAACGTCGTGCGTACTCTTAAGTTTTGACAGAGGGGCCGCTGCCTGCCCAGTGCACTCAACCACGCAGATTTTTCTGAATGGTATGTTAGGTGTCAGACTGCATTGCAGTCAGAGGGTGCGATCACCAATAAACGCTGTGAAAAAAAAACGCCACGACAAGTGAATCGTGGCGTTTTGCTCAATGTAAACACCCAGCCGTTGCGCTGTCTAAAGCACAACGTATGGCGTCAAGCGGATTTTTCTTGGTGCTTCTT
>JBIIWK010000141.1:0-8404 GCA_044338955.1 Burkholderiaceae bacterium | reverse complement strand
ACTCTGCCGTAATGACTCGTCACGTTTGACAGGCGAAAAATTTTCAGTATCGACACCACGCGGTACAACCATTAAGCGATCAAAACCAATCTTTGAGAGTTCGGCCATCAAGCCTTGTGTGGGTACCATGGTGCAATGCGTCGCGTTATGGAATTTGCGCATATAGGCAACAATCGCGCCTTTCAGCCAGCCAAATCCATAGAACTGACTATAGGCATGAAAGTTTGTTCTGAAATCTGAACTGGTAGGTATTTTGAGTTTACGCGCCGCGCGCGAGGCAGACCAACCGAGGGGCCCCTCGGTGGCGATATGCACAAGATCAGGTCGCTGCTTCAGCCACAGTCTTTGCAAAGCGCCTTGCGCCGGCAACCCCATCCGAAGTTGCTTATACATTGGGATCGGTGCGCCCCGCACCAATACCTCTTGGTAGCGCGAATCAACCGCTGCCTCGTGATCGCTGTGATTTCTTGGCCTGACTAACATGAGTTCATGCCCACGCCCGCGCAACCCCTCTACGATCTTTGAGACAGTGTGTGCCACCCCATTGATATCAGGCGGATAGGTTTCAGTCACTAACGCGATTCTAAGACTAGGCTTATCAGGATAGATTCGATCGACTTGAATGGGGGCATATTCTGTCATCTGAGCTCTTTCATACCTAGACGGTTTTAACGACAGAGCTCACTTTAATCAACTTATATAACCGTTCGATGACAGTAGCCAGTTGCAAATAAACTGCAACCCGAATGTCATTAAAAATTCATCTTCTGACACGACGCTTCTGAAATAATCTCACCTGAGATGTCGCGTGAAATCTTTTTTGATTTGCGACACAGACAACCCAAGGGATCACAATGAAAGAATTGCTCAACACCTTAAAAATTCAGCGCTGGGATGATCATCGTTATTATCACCACAGTCGCATTAACCAAAGTCTGCACTTAGTTAGCGCGCTGTCATTTTTAGTGTCTTACGTACTGTTATTCATTAACCCAGTCGCTGCATCGCTTGTTGCGTGGTTGGTTGCTATGACGACACGCCAATCGGGTCACTTCTTTTTCGAACCGAAGGGATACGACCACGTCAACCAAGCCACACACGAGCATAAAGAAGAAATCAAGGTGGGCTACAACTTACATCGTAAGATTGTGCTGCTGTCGATCTGGGCTGCTATACCGGTGTTGGCGTACCTTCAGCCCTCGCTGATTACTTGGGCCGTTCCTGAGGCTTACGAAGATACGACTGTACGTATTGTCGGTATGGCCTGGCTCTTTTTGGGCGTTGCTGGCTTGTTATTCAGAGTCGCTCAACTTTGTGTCAAAGAGAGCTTCAAAGCAGCGTTTGCTTGGGCCTTAAAAATCTTAACTGACCCCGTACATGATGTCATGCTGTACCGTCGCTCACCCATTTATTTAATGCGTGGTGAGTTGATTGATCCCATGCCGCATATTCAATCACATTAAGCAGAGTCAATGAGGGGCTTCAGTCACATTGAACAGATTTAATCAGAGGCTTCAGGTCTTTAAAGATAGAAGTCTCTGAATACCCCTCACCATCAAACTAAAAATTGCTAATGACTAGACTCCCAGCAGGCAATCACAGCTTCGTCTGCTGCACCATCTCTAACAACATACGGCGTCGAATGAGTTTATTTGTCTGCCCTTGCGGCGTCCACCACCAAGCGCCCGCAGCCATCTGATGGCCCGCACGTACGAAACGTTGGCAGAAATCATCAAAATCCGCATCTGTAAAGTTCAGACTAAAAATCAGTCTGCCAGTGCCGACCCAGCTCAGGGCAATGCCCTCACGACGCAGATAAAACTGCAGCAGCCAGTTAAAGCGACTTGGCACGTCATACAGCACGGTCCACACCGTCGACATCGCCTCGACACGCAGGGGCAACCCTTCACGCTTGAGCAAATCATTCAACTGAGATTTGCGCGTGCTCCAGGTGGTGTCGAGTTCGGCGTACAGCTTTTGAACTGCTGGGGTCTCTTGGCGATGCAAGAACACATTCATCGCACCCATCACGTACGGGTGCGCGTTAAAAGTACCCCTGGCAAAGCAAATATCGGCCGGGTGCTCAGCATAGAAACGCGTCATCAGATTTTTCTTACCGCACAGAATACCAATCGGCAATCCACCGCCCAAAGTCTTACCGTATGTGACCATGTCGGCATCGATACCGAAATACTCTTGAGCCCCGCCTGGGGCAAGCCTGAAGCCCAAAAAGACTTCATCCAAAATAAAGATGATGCCTCGCTCGGCACACACCTGACGCAACTCTTTGAGCCACGCGGTATACGCTTCGCGGTCGTAATTCGCCCGACGCCCGCCATCGACCAGCGTCGAATCGGTTGGAGCCGCTTGATTGGGGTGCATGGCCTGTATCGGGTTGACCAACACGCAAGCAATGTCGCGACGATTGCGCAGCACGCGCAGCGTGTTCTCATGCATTTCACGCAGCGTCAGCGTGTGCTTAGACGGTGGCATTGGGTTACCGGGCCCTGGCTGTACATCATCCCACCAGCCATGGTACGCGCTGGTAAAGCGAACAATTTTTTGTCGACCTGTTTGATAGCGCGCCAAGCGCACGGCTTGCATCACCGCCTCGGTGCCAGACATATGAAACGAGACCTCATCCTTGCCCGAAATCGCACACAACCGTCGAACATTGTCGAGCACGCAGGGATGGTACGAGCCCAAGACCGGGCCCAGATCGCGCACCATCTTGCTGCCCTCTTCGATACAAGACTTGTAAAAATCCAAGCCAAACAAGTTCACGCCGTACGAGCCCGTCACATCAATCAGGCGGTTGCCATCCATGTCGGTCAGCCAGACGCCATCACTGCTCGTCCAGAAGCTGCCCATTTGAATATGCTGCTGCAAGACTTCTCGAAACTGATAGGGCACCCGATAGTTACTGATGAACTGCAAGTCAGAAATCATCGGTTTACTGGCGGCTGTATGCGCCAATGTCAACGCGCTACGCGTACGCAGATCATGTCCCAACGCGGTAAGCGCCTCGCGTCGTTGAAGCGCGATCGCTTGTGGTGCCCCATCTGCGTCAAACCATTTGTCATCCGTGTACGAATAGCCAGGTACCCAACGGGTGATGCGTTTGGCCCACCGCAGGTGGCCACCCAAAGACGGGTATTTGGCGACCGACAACTGCAGACGTTGCTTGATGCGCAACAACAGCCAAAGACCCACGGCCGCTGCAGCAGCGTATTGCATAACACTCAAAATTTGATCAGTCATAGTTTTGCCTCGAAAACTCCTTTTTATGACTTTAAAGTGACGAAATGATGAACATCAGTAAAGCCGTGCGCAATGTCTTTGCCAATGAAGACCTCAATTTTTTGGTGACAAACCGAATTCCTAGGCTTGCTGTCACGCATTTCATGGGTTGGTTCAGCAAAATCAAGGTTGGCTGGGTACGTGACGCTTCGATCGGAGTCTGGAAACTATTTACCGATCTTGATTTAAGCGAAGCTAAAAAACAACGTTTTGATAGTCTTCACGATTGCTTCGTGCGCGAATTGCGTGCTGATGCTCGCATCGTCGATCAGGATCCAAAAGTGATGGCGAGCCCCTGCGACGCGATCGTGGGTGCTTGCGGAAAAATCATGAATGGACAAGTGTTTCAGGCGAAGGGGTTTCCGTACACCTTGACCGATCTGTTTGGCCCACACACCGATACGAGTGCCTGGAACGACGGCCAATATGTAACGTTGCGACTCACCTCTGCCATGTATCACCGCTTTCACGCCCCCTACTCAGGCTCCATGAAGGCAGTGCATTATCTTTCAGGTGATACTTGGAACGTCAACCCGATTGCCTTAAAACGCGTTGAAAAACTCTTTTGTAAAAATGAACGAGCCGTGCTCGCTCTTGAACTAGGTGAGCAAAAGCACAAGGTGGCGCTTGTTCCGGTGGCAGCGATCTTGGTCGCCAGCATTCGCTTACACGGCTTAAATACTTTATTTCATACACGCTACAAAGGACAAACTGATTTTTCCTGCAACATCGCCTTTGAAAAAGGGCAAGAGCTTGGTTGGTTTGAGCACGGCTCGACCATAATCGTGTTTGCCCCAGAAGGCTTTACCTTAGCGAGTCAAATCTTGCCCGGTGCGCAGATCAAAATGGGGAGCCCACTGATGCAGTTGCCGCCTGATCCGCAGAGCAGTCCATCCACCGAGGGTGCGAGCGACCCGCAAAGCTGTCAACCCATAGAAGGGATGAACGACCAGCACAGCAAACAATCAATCGAAATGGCGCACCCACAACAGGCGATGCGTTCGGTGCATGAGAATACCAAAACGAGTTCAACATGAACCGGGGCTTTTATACCGTCATCGTTGCGCAAACTTTTTCCTCGCTAGCGGATAACGCGCTATTCATTGCTGCGATCGCACTGATTCATCAACTAGATGGGCCGGTATGGGTGCCCCCTCTCATTAAATGGGGCGTAGCCGCCAGCTATGTCCTGCTCGCTCCGTTCGTTGGAGCAATCGCCGACGCTTATCCTAAAGGCAAGGTGATGTTCACCACCAACGCCTTCAAAGTCATCGGATGCATTCTGATGTTTAGCTACAGCTTGTTTGGCTTGGCGGCAGCTGAACAAATCGTCTTAATCTGCGTGGCCTATGCAATTGTCGGTACGGGCGCCGCCGCCTATTCGCCCGCCAAGTACGGCATCATCACCGAGATGCTGCCCCCCGAGAAACTTGTTGTCGGCAACAGCTGGATTGAGGGCATGACAGTCGTGTCTATCATTATGGGATCAGTCGTGGGTGGCGTACTGGTTTCGCCCGCCGTATCGGGTTGGTTACTTTCTCATAACGCGTTTCAACAGATAGCCAATACGCCTGCCGAGGTTGCGATCTTGATGATTGGCCTGTTGTACATCGCCGCTGCACTGACCAATTTATTGATTCCAAACACTAACGCTAAGTACCCGAAGCAACATCAACATCCACTTCGCCTCATTAAAGCCTTTGCGGGTTACACCAAGATACTCTGGACCGATAAGCTCGGCCAGATTTCACTAGGGGTCACGACCCTCTTTTGGGGGGCGGGCGCAACGCTGCAACTGATTGTGATCGAATGGGGGCGTAGTCAACTAGGCTATCGCTTGGATCAAGCCTCAATCTTGATGGGCATCGCCGCCTTAGGTACCGTGCTGGGTTCGATTGCAGCGGCGCGCGTGCCGCTCAAGCAATCGCTTCGGGTCCTGCCGGTTGGAGCACTGATGGGGTTAGTCGTACTCGTCATGCCGCTCATTTACAACGAGTGGGCTGTGTATGGGTTGCTGCTGCTGATCGGCATTTTGTCTGGTTTTTTTGTTGTACCCATGAACGCTCTGCTGCAGCATCGTGGCCATCTTTTGCTGTCAGCGGGCCATTCAATTGCTGTACAAAACTTCAATGAACAACTCAATATTCTGTTGATGGTCTCGTTGTACAGCTTAATGTTATGGCTGGGGATTTCAATCAACACCATCATCGTAATGTTTGGTCTTTCGGTTGCGATCTTGATGCTTGTGTTGATCCGGTGGCATCATACAAACCTTCGTAAGGATACGCGCCTACTTTTGCGTATTGGTGAGCAGGGCCAAGGTCAGGCGCTTTGACAGCCTAATTAAACCGATAGGTCACACCCACCTGCAAACGGCTGACATACGCCCCAGAGCCGCAGCGGGAGGACTGCTAAGCATCAGCCAAACGAACAACAAATAATGAATGCTCGTTTGCAGATATTTTTTCATATGCTATTGATTTTTGTGCGCCGAGCTATAGCAAACGGATATGACGGGCGGGTTGCACTGCAGTATTTTTTTGCTTGCAGTGCTGTCACAACGACGTCATGCAGAGCGCTACTTCAAACCATATTCAAACGACGAATACGTTGCGCAACGACTGCGGCGACAAGTGCCTTGAGTACATCGCCTGGTAAAAAAACCACCATTGCCCAGCAGGCTTTGGTCAGACCCATTTTTGTGACGAGTGCCAGCCATGGGATGCCGATTGCATATACCAACACGATTCCACCCGCCATGGCTGCCAACGCATAACACACGATCTGCCACTTCGGATTTGACTGAAGCGCCTCGTGCGAGCTTGAGTCTGCCTTTAACTTGCTATTGCGATCTAGCACAAGCGCCAGCCAACCAATCACGACGGCGCCTGGAATCATGCCTAACAAAAATCCAGCCGTTGGGCCTGCCAATACAGCCAAGCCGGCCCGTCCACCTGGCAATACCGGCAGTCCTAACAAAGCAATCATCACATAGAGCAACAACACGAGCCCTGCCCGCTTTGGGCCTAAGATTAAGCCTGCCAGCATCACACCAAAGGTTTGCAACGTAACGGGTACTGGCACCAGAGGCATTGGTATTGGAGGCACCAAGCCTAGGGTAATAATCAGCGCCGTGAACAACGCAATCAACACTATATCTTTTGTTTTCACATCAACCTCTGTGTGTTATCGAAGTATCTTCCGTTTTCAAATCAACCGTCTGCTTTAGCCGCGCGCATCAATCGCCTCAGCAATCTCTTCAGCACGGCGCAAGGTACGCAGCAGCATAGGCACACCCATCGTCAGCGGGCTCGGCACCAATCCCCGCGCGAGTTGCGCCTCACGAATATCCTGCCACTGCACAGCAAGCTCAGGGATCAGGCGCAGTGTCAGCCCAACGCCTAACGCCACTCGATCGGCATCGACCCAACCTAATCGTTGAAATGGTGATAACAACCACACCACGACTTGCATCATTTGCGTAAGCGGCGTAGTCATCGTGACGACTAACGCGGCTAGTACCAGCGTCAATAGCCGCAGAACCATTTCAAGCGCCTGCAAGACGCCCTGAGACCAAACAGACAAACCGCCCAACACCAGCAACATCCAAACGAGTGGGCGCAACTGCTGCCACACCTGCCGCAGCGACGCATCTGCCCAGCGTATCAATAAACACACCAGGACACACGTCACCAACAAAAACAGAGGCGAATGCACCCACATCAGTGCACTGCTGCTCAACGCCAACACCGCCAACTTTAGGCCAGCGGGTGTGCGGTGCAACAAGGTGTTACCGGGCAAATAAAGTGATCCAAGCATTTTTCGATGTAAATGTTCAGTGTTTGGTGTTTAGTGTTTGATTTTTGATTTTTGATTTTTGATTTAAGCTGCATAAACATCAGGAACAATGCGCTTGGTACCAGGCTAGGGCTTCGGTCGGCACACCATCAAAGGCCAAGCGTCCTTGATCAATCACCAAGATACGGTTCATTTGCTGCATCAAGGTCAGATCGTGACTCACCACCACGGCGGGTTGCGGCAAACCTGCCAAATGCTGTTCAAACCGATTGCGCAGTCGCAAATCAAGCTGTGTGGTGGGTTCGTCAAAGACCAACATCTCTGGCTCGGTGGCGAGCACGGCAGCTAGGGCGACTAATTGACGCTCGCCACCCGACAACGTGTGCACGCTGCGCTCGGTTAAGTGGCCGACCCCTAGGCGCTCTAAGGCAGCCTGAGCACGCAAAGCACGCCGTTTGGGATCAGGTTCGCGCTGCTTGAGCCCAAATTCAATATCCTCGTGCACCACCGGAAACACAATCTGGTTCTCGGGGTTCTGAAAGACAAACCCAACCTTTCGGCGAACCGCCGCGACCTCCCGTGCAGTATCGAGCCCATCCACCCAAACCTGACCGGTTTTGGGCAAAAGCAGGCCGTTGATCAACCTCGCCAACGAGCTTTTGCCCGAGCCATTGGGCCCAACCACCCCAATACGGCGTTCGGAAAGCTTCAAGCTCAGGTCGGTGAGCACCAATCGGCGTTCGCGCTCGACAGAAACGTTTTTAAACTCGATTAACATGGTGATCGATTATGCCCCATAACCCTCGGAAAACACGCATTGCATCGTAAAATGCGCAGTGCCCCCCCAACGGCAGCAATCGATCAGGCTGACAGGTTTGGCCGATTTATCCAAACTTTTACCAATTTGCCTAGAACTTTTTTAGATTTTTGTACTCGAACAAACAATATGAAAAAAATCATCAAAACCGACGCAGAATGGAAAGCCCAACTTTCTTCTGAAGAATATTACGTGGCTCGCCAGAAAGGTACCGAGCGGCCGTTTACAGGCCGTTATTGGGATCACAACGAATCCGGCGTTTATCGCTGCGTAGGCTGTAGCACCGCACTGTTCGCCTCTGATACTAAATTTGATGCAGGCTGTGGATGGCCAAGCTATTTTGTAGCCATCGACGGCAATAGTGTGCGTGAAGAAACCGACAGCACGCACGGCATGCTGCGCACTGAAGTACTGTGCAATGTCTGCGACAGCCATCTGGGCCATGTGTTTCCGGATGGCCCCCCGCCAACTGGTTTGCGCTATTGCATC
>JBIIWK010000140.1:0-8519 GCA_044338955.1 Burkholderiaceae bacterium | reverse complement strand
GGGAGTAAAAACGCCTTGGAGGCGAGCGCCCACAGTGTTGGGGCTTAGAGCGGCACGAGGACTGGAACGTTGTGCCGTGCAGCAATTGTACGTCAAATCAAGCGTGACTCTGTAAAATTTTATTAAACACGCGCCAAGCCGCGCGAGCAATTAAGCAATTTGCACTTCAGAATTGACCTGCAGCGGCACAAGAAAGTCTTGGCTGATGCCAATGCCCACGGCGTTGATGCGACCCAAGAACTCGGTCAGATATACGTGCAACCCTTTTGCAAAGATCTCTTCAATACTTAAGTCGCGTAGCTCTGACATCAGTCGCAAGGCCGCGGATTGAGTATTAGATGATTGACTATTTCTGACGCGCGACAAGGTATCGACCACTTCGTGCAGACAATTGACAAGCGAGCGGGGCATGCCCAAACTCAAAATCATGAGTTCGGCGATGCGTTCGGGCGTAATGACATCGCGATAAACTTTGCGATAGTTTTCGAAGGCCGACACCGAGCGTAAGATTGCGGTCCAATAATAAAATTCGTCAACGGGATCGGTGTCGTCGTCGTGCACCTCGCTGGCTGCTAAAAATTTAACATCGAGCAGCCGTGCAGTATTGTCTGCTCGCTCAAGAAAGGTGCCGAGCTGAATAAAGTCGTAGGCTTCGCCACGCATCATGGTGCCTAGATGCACACCACGAATTAAATGCGATCTGAACTTGACCCATTCAAAAAATTCAGCTGGCGCGCTTTTGAGCATACCCTCGTGCATTAAGCGTTGGGCATCAAGCCACGTCGTGTTGATGGTCTCCCAAAGTTCGGTGGTGATTGAGCCCCTGACTGCGCGGGCATTTTCGCGCGCCCCTTGCAGGCAGCGCATAATCGAAGAGGGGTTGTTGGTGTCGCTCACCATGAAGCGCATGACAGCGTCAGGGGTGATGGTGGATTGCTGTGCCATGAAGGCCGAGGTGAGTTCTGAAATCTCAAGTAAGGCTGCCCAGCCCCGTTCGATGGTCTGCACAGACTGAGGCAACAGAGACATCTGGTAGTTGACGTCGAGCATGCGAGCCAGATTCTCTGCTCGCTCGGTGTAGCGAGACATCCAGTACAAGTGATCAGCAGTTCTTGAAAGCATGAAGGTGAGGTCCGAAGGGGCTGAGTGCTGGGTGCTTAACTTCTAATGTTTAATGTTCAAGAACCCAGGTATCTTTGGTACCACCGCCCTGTGACGAGTTCACCACAAGCGAGCCCTCTTTTAGCGCTACGCGCGTCAGGCCCCCAGGCACCATCCGCACATGCTGGCCTGACAGCACAAAGGGGCGAAGGTCAATGTGACGCGGCGCAATGCCGGCATCGACATAGGTTGGGCAAGTCGATAGGGCAAGCGTTGGTTGAGCAATGTAATTGCTTGGGTTAGCCAGCACGCGTGTTTTAAAGTTATCAATCTCAGCGCGCGTCGAAGCGGGCCCGACCAACATCCCGTAGCCGCCCGCCCCATGCACTTCTTTGACAACGAGGTCGTGCATGTTCTGCACGACGTGATCAAGCTCGTCAGGCTTACGACACATGAAGGTAGGTACGTTGGCCAGGAGCGGTTCTTCACTCAGATAAAAACGAATCATGTCGGGAACGAAGGGATAGATTGACTTATCGTCTGCCACACCTGTGCCAATCGCATTGCAGATGGCGACGTTGCCCGCGCGATACGCGCGTAGCAAGCCTGCAGCGCCCAGTGTTGAATCTTCGCGAAAGACCTCAGGATCCAGAAAATCATCATCGACGCGGCGGTAGATCACGTCGACGCGACGCGGACCTTGCGTGGTGCGCATGAAGACCGCGTCGTCTTGTACAAAAAGATCTTGCCCTTCGACGAGTTCTACGCCCATTTGTTGCGCTAAAAAAGCGTGTTCAAAATAGGCTGAGTTATACATGCCGGGCGTGAGCACGACGACGTTTGGTTGGGTTGTATCGATTGGCCCAGAATTGCGCAAAGTGTCGAGCAGTAAATCTGGATAATGGGCGACAGGTTCGACGCGATGTTGGGCAAAGAGTTCGGGAAACAACCGCATCATCATTTTGCGATTTTCGAGCATATACGATACGCCCGAGGGCACCCGTAGGTTATCTTCAAGCACAAAGAGTTCGCCCGTTTGCGCGCCATGATTGGCACGCACAATATCAATACCGGCGATATGCGCGTAGGTGTGGTGGGGCACCCGCACGCCTTGCATCTGTGGTCGATATTGCGCATTGTTGAGCACTTGTTCGGCAGGGATCAGCCCCGCTTTCAAAATGTGCTGCTCGTGATACACGTCGTGCAAAAACATATTGAGTGCCTGCACCCGCTGCTTCAAGCCGCGCTCAAGCCTTGACCATTCAGCCGCTGGGAAAATGCGCGGCACAATGTCAAAGGGGATGGTGCGCTCAGTGCCGTCGTTGTCGCCGTAAACGGCAAAGGTAATCCCTACTCGCCTGAAAATCAGCTCGGCTTCATCGCGGCGTGTTTGCAGCAGGTGCTCGGGTTGTTGAGCCAGCCACTGCGCAAAGTCGCGGTAATGCGCACGCGCGCTTTGACTGGGGCAGGCGCCAACCGCCGGCCGGGCGCCGCTGGTATCCACCATTTCGTCAAATGCAATTGGTCGCGCTAGTTGCTGCATGGGGCCCGCCTTTGACCATATCTAACCGTCACCATGTGTGGGCAAAGTGCACCACTTTAGGGTTGCTGATTAGGTCAAAGCAAATTTCATGCCATCCGAGTTTGTTGCGCACCACACTGGCACATTTATTGCTGTGGTGTTGACATGCCTATACATGTCGCACTCCATCATCTGACGACCTATCGCTACGATAAACGCATCCACCTGGGCCCTCAGGTGATTCGTTTAAAGCCTGCGCCACACTGTCGCACCCGTATTTTGTCTTATGCCTTGCGCATCACGCCGGCTGAGCACTTTTTGAACTGGCAACAAGATCCTTTTGCCAACTATGTTGCGCGGGTGGTGATCCCAGAGAAGACAACAGAGTTTCAGGTTGAAGTTGAACTCGTGGCCGAAATGTCGGTGTATGACCCGTTCGATTTTTTTCTCGAGCCTGAAGCCGAAAAATTTCCTTTCAAGTACGCGCCCGGGCTCAAGGCCGACTTGGTGTCGTATCTGCGCGCCGAGCCTGCGGGCCCGCAACTGACCACGTTTTTGAAAAACGTGCCTCACCGCACAAGGCGCAGCATAGACTTTTTAGTTGAAATCAATACGCGCTTGCAACGTAGGGTAAGTTATACGATCCGCATGGAGCCCGGCGTACAGACACCCGAGCAAACGCTTGAGTTGTGCTCGGGATCTTGCCGCGACACCGCCTGGCTGATGGTGCAGATCTTTAGGCATTTTGGCTTGGCGGCGCGCTTTGTCTCGGGCTATTTGATTCAGCTCAAGCCCGACGTTGAGGCGGTGGGTGGCCCAACGGGCGCAACCTCAGACTTTACCGATTTGCATGCTTGGTGCGAAGTGTATTTGCCCGGCGCAGGCTGGATTGGTTTGGATGCGACTTCCGGTCTATTGGCTGGCGAGGGGCATATCCCTATCGCTTGTACGCCCGAACCTTCGTCGGCCGCGCCCATCGATGGTGCACTAGATGAGTGCGAAGTTGAATTTGAGCACCAAATGTCAGCACGCAGGGTATTCGAGTCACCGCGGGTGACCAAGCCTTATGACGACAAACAGTGGCAAAGCATTGTGGCGTTGGGTGCGGTTGTGGATACTGACCTCAACGACCATGACGTGCGTTTAACAATGGGTGGTGAGCCCACTTTTGTGTCGGCGTTAGATCGAGATGGTGCCGAATGGAACACAGAGGCTCTTGGCCCCACTAAGCGAGGCTTGGGCTTAGAGTTGGTGCAAAAATTAAGTCAGCGCTATGGTGCGGGTGGATTTTTGCATTATGGCCAAGGTAAATGGTATCCGGGTGAACAACTACCGCGTTGGTCGCTCTCGGCCTATTGGCGCGAGGATGGCCAACCCTGCTGGCAGGATCCGAGTGTGTTTGCCGATGAGCGCGAAGAGCATCACTACACCCCTGAGGATGCAAAGAGGTTGATTCAAACGCTAACGCAAAAACTAGGACTCGAACAAAAATATATTCAACCCGCCTTCGAAGACACTTTTTATTATTTATGGCGCGAACGCACGCTGCCCGTCAACGTCGATCCGTTTGACTCGCGCCTAGAGGATGAGATGGAGCGCGCGCGCCTGCGGCGTGTCTTTTCAAATCAACTCGATGTGCCTGTTGGCTATACCTTGCCGCTTGCGACAACAGAGGGTGAGCAGGCCAAGGTACAGCGCTGGCGTTCGGGGCCGTGGTTTTTGCGTGACGACAGAATGTATTTGATCCCAGGTGATTCACCAATGGGGTACCGCTTACCGCTAGACTCACTGCCTTGGGCGAAACGTACCGATCGACCTGTTGCACCAGAAGCTGATCCTTTTGCGCCACGTACAGCGCTGCCATCTGCAGCTGAGTTGCGCTTGCAGTGGCCAGCGACAGGTGAATCTGTACAAGGGCCGGATTCTGAAAACACCCGCGATTTAGGTAGTGCACCGCAATCGCATATTGAACACACGAAGGGTTTCGCTCAGGATGCGCGCCTGACCGCGGTGGACGTGTCACCACTTGCCAAGTTTGAATCTGCAGTCGACCTGACACGCACCGCGCTGTGCGTTGAGGTTCGCAATCCAAATCGAAGCAACGGTCCGACACTCGAATTTTCTGAGCCGCAGTGTTCGCTGCTTTACGTTTTTATGCCACCGCTCAAGCGTTTGGATGATTACTTAGCGCTACTCGCTGCGCTCGAAGCTAGCGCGACCGAGCTTGGTTACAAAATTGTGCTTGAGGGCTACACACCACCGCGCGATCCGCGGCTGACAGTGTTGCAGGTGACGCCCGATCCGGGTGTTTTAGAGGTCAATATTCATCCAGCAAAAAATTGGGATGAGTTGGTTGAGCATACCCAGTTTTTGTATCAGGCGGCGCACGAAACGCGCTTGAGCAGCGAAAAGTTCATGAATGATGGTCGCCATACCGGGACAGGGGGCGGTAATCACTTTGTCATGGGTGCTGCAACACCAGCCGATAGTCCATTTTTGCGTCGGCCCGATGTGCTGTCGAGTTTATTGACGTTTTGGCATAACCACCCCTCAATGTCGTATTTGTTTTCGGGGTTGTTTATTGGGCCTACTAGCCAGGCGCCTAGAGTGGACGAAGCGCGCAATGATCAACTCTACGAGTTAGAAATTGCAATGCAAGAGATCGAGCGGCAGCAAGAGCAACCAGGCGGCTGTCCGCCTTGGATGATTGACCGTGCGCTGCGAAACATCTTGATTGACGTCACGGGTAACACGCATCGCTCTGAGTTCAGTATTGATAAGTTATATTCGCCTGATGGCCCAACCGGACGACTTGGCTTGCTAGAGCTGCGAGGGTTTGAAATGCCTCCCCACGCTCAGATGAGTCTGGTGCAACAACTGTTGATTCGTGCGCTCGTGGCGTGGTTTTGGAAAACGCCGTATCACCCGCCAGGGAAAACGCGTTTGACTCGGTGGGGCACGCAGCTGCATGATCGATTTATGCTGCCGACCTTCATCATGATGGATTTTGATGACGTACTGGCCGAACTGCGTCGCGCCGGTTTTGCGTTTGACCGGTCGTGGTTTGAGCCGCACATGGAGTTCAGGTTTCCGTTGATTGGTCACACCGAGCTCAAAGGCATGCAGTTGTCCCTGCGCACTGCGCTTGAACCTTGGCACGTCATGGGCGAAGAGGGTGGTGGTGGAGGCACCGTGCGTTACGTGGATTCGTCGGTTGAGCGCCTTGAACTCAAGGTCTCTGGCTTTACGGATAACCGCTATGTGATCTCAGTCAACGGTGTCGCCCCGACCTTGCAGCCGACCGGTGTCGAGGGTGAGTTTGTGCTCGGTGTACGTTATCGCGCTTGGAATCCCCCTTCAGCCTTGCACCCGACGATTGCCGTGCACGCGCCGTTGTCGTTTGATATTGTTGATCAATGGCTCTCGCGCTCGCTGGGTGGCTGCCGTTACCACGTGGTGCATCCGGGTGGGCGTAGTTACGATACTTTGCCAATTAATTCGTTTGAAGCGGAGAGTCGCCGGCGCGCAAGATTTTTTAAGCTTGAGCACACGCCCGGTGAAATCCGGTTGCAACCTCAGCCCACTGGGGCAGAGTTTCCCTTTACACTCGACTTACGCCGAACACCATAAATTTAGAACTGAAGGCTCATGTCGCCCGACACAACATCTACTCAAGACTCTGCAGCACAGGGTCAACGCGACCGCGAGCACGCGTTCGCGCTCGCGGGTAAGCTCGCAGCGCCTGTCAAGCTAGGCCACTACGACGAACTGAGAGACGCGAGCGGCGCTATGCGCAAGCCTTGGCAAACATTTTTTAGTTACTTAGGCAAAGCGGGGATCGCTGGGCTGCCGCAAAGCAGTGAGACCATTGACCGGCTGATTCAACAAAACGGAATCACCTATAACGTTTATGGAGATCAGCAGGATCAAACGCGACCGTGGTCACTGAACGCACTGCCGATGTTGATCACACCCGCAGACTGGCGCGGTATCTCAAGCAGCTTGCAGCAGCGTGCCAAGTTATTGAATACGATTTTGCAGGATGTTTACGGCGAGCAGCGACTAATCCGTGGAGGCTATTTGCCGGGTGCGTTGATTTTGGGCAACCCTGGCTACTTGCGTGCGATGCAAGGGGTCAAGCCCTTAGGTGGCGTCTATCTGCATGTAGTCGCTTTTGATATTGCGCGTGGCCCGGATGGTCGGTGGTGGGTGATTGGTCAGCGTACCCAAACGCCGTCGGGCTTAGGGTATGTGCTTGAAAACCGTCTGACGGTCTCACGCGTGTTTCCTGAGGCGTATCGTGAGATGCGGGTACAGCATGTCGCGTCAAGCTACAAGCGCTTACTTGAATCGATGACAAGTGCGGCAGCTTCAATTGCAGAGGGTGCCCCGCGCTTTGCGCTATTGACCCCTGGTCCTTATAGTGAAACGTATTTTGAGCACGCGTATTTGGCGCGCTATCTTGGTTTGCCTTTGGTTGAAGGGGCTGACTTGGCGGTGCGCGACGATAAGCTCTATTTGAAAACGATGCATGGCTTGCAACGGATACACGGTTTGTTACGTCGGTTGGATGATGATTTTTGCGATCCCCTTGAATTGCGCGCCGACTCAAGCTTGGGGGTGCCGGGCTTGTTGCAGGCGATACGTGCAGGCAGCGTGGTGATGGCCAATGCACTGGGTACAAGTTTTTTAGAGTCGCCTGCGGTGCAAGGTTTTTTACCTGCGATCTCAGAATACTTGCTGAATGAGCCTTTAAAAATGCCCTCACTCAATACGTGGTGGTGTGGCGAAATCGCGGCTTGGCAAGATATCGCTCCTGACCTGCACACGCAGGTGATTAAGCCAACCTATGCAACGAACGCAGCAACAAACTTTCAGCCAGCGATCGCTAGTTTGCTTGACCCTAAAGAGCTCGACGCGTGGCGTAAGCGGATTGGTTCGCAGCCTGATATTTATACGACCCAAAGTTATTTACCCTTCTCACAGGCGCCCACTTGGCAGGGCGACGAGATCTCGCCGCGTACGGCCATGTTGCGCGTATATGCCATTGCATCTGGAGATGGTGAGTGGCAATTATTGCAAGGGGGTATGACGCGCATTGCAACGGTGGATCCTCACATTGTTTCAATCCAAAGTGGCGGCAGCACCCTTGATACTTGGGTGATGACGGATCAACAGGTTGATACGTATTCGATGTTGCCTAACCGCACGCGTTTGCCGCGCTGGACAGCAACCGAGCAACTTGTATCGAGCCGTTCTGCGGAGAGTTTGTTTTGGTTAGGGCGTTATACCGAACGTTGTGAGTTGATGGTGCGGCTGGCCAAAGAGGCCTTGGTGTTGGTCAGTACGAATCAACAAGATAGTTTGCCGGCGCTGAATGATGCGATCGGGGCGCTAGGTAGATTACATGGCTTGATACCAGAGGGCACCCCAAGTCTGACAAAATCTGCCTCGGTCTTTGGGCGCACGTTGATCGCGCAGTTGATACAGAAGGATACGCGTGGTTTGCTCGACAATCTCGAGTTGCTCGAGTTTTCTTTGAAGGCTGCGCGCGATCGCTTGCCGGCCGAGCATGCTGAAATGGCTCAAACCATGAAGCAAATGCTTTTGCACAATACGGTTCAGTTCGCGATTGTGAGCACGTCTAGCACGGCCAAGTCACGAGCGAAACGCGTGGGTCGCCCCGCAGTTCGAAACCCGATTGATACCATCGAGGTGCTTGATGCCCTCGGCATACAGTTGGTCGCTCTGGTGGGCTTTCAAGCTGATCGCATGACCCGTGATCTGGGTTGGCATATGTTGGCAGCAGGGCGCTTGATCGAGCGGTTGATTAATCTAAGCGGTATTTTAGTGGCGTTTTTTACGCACGCTGCCGTGTATACACCCAGGGGCTTTG
>JBIIWK010000139.1:0-8525 GCA_044338955.1 Burkholderiaceae bacterium | reverse complement strand
CACTGGAAAGACGGGCACGCTGGCAGTAAGCGGCTACGTGTGATCATTAACGCGCTGACGCGACTGCGTATGTGCACCAGCAAAGGGCGCATGGCGCTGTCGCTAAAAGCTGCACCAGCGCTCAATCAAGGCGACTTGATGCCTTGGTTTGATGTCAAAGGCCGCGCAACACAAGACGTCACCGTGGTATTTGGCCATTGGTCAACGTTAAACCTCATGCTGCGCGACAATGCAATTTGTCTGGATACTGGTTGCGTGTGGGGCGGAGAACTCACCGCCGTTCGCCTGCAAGACCGGCGTACGGTGCGCATCGCATGCCCGCAAAGTCTTGCGCCTGGTGGCAACTAACGCGCACCATCATTATTTTTGCGTAAACCAGTCAAGCATGATGGCGTTAGTGTGTTCGGGCGCTTCATATTGCACCCAGTGACCAATCTCAGGCAAGATGATGCCTTTGCGATTGGCGTGCGGCTCGATCATATTGGCCATCAAATATTCGGGATCGCAGGTAATGTCATGCGCACCCCACACAATCAGGGCTTGACCACTGTAATCGTCAAGCGCAGGCCCAAGTAAATCACGCCCTGAAATCCCGCGACTGCGAAACCTGGTTTGCACACACGAATAGGTATGAATGTCGAGCGCGAACGGATCAATCGCTTCGTCGGCGTACAACATGTGCGCCCATAAATTAAAACGCATGGCCTCGCGCAGCTCTTCGTCGCCTACAGCGCGCTTCCAGTTCACCAGCTTGCCGCGTTCGCGTCGCGGGCCGCCATGGCCACCAGGGCCGAGTATCGCCAAACTTTTAACCGGCATACCGCGGGCCGCTAAGTTGGCTGCAACCAAACCACCAAAAGAAAAACCTGAAAGCTGAAACAGCGTATTGGCACCGAGCAACTGTGTAATGCTTTGCTCAGTCACCGTCAACAAATCGCCAAACTCGCCAAACAGCGGATCACTTGAATCGCCATAACCAGGCAGATCCACCACAAACAGCGAGAATTTTTCAGCGAGCGCATCAATGTTGCGCGCCCAGTGCATCCAGCTACCGTGGCCGCCATGAATCAGCAACAAAGGCTCGCCCGAGGCGTCGCCATATTGCCGCCAGCTCACCTGGTGATCACCCACGTCCACTGAATGACGCACCGCACGACTCTCGTGCTGGTCAATCCAGGATTGTGTGTTGGGGTCGTTCCATTGCGCCATGACTTTATCTCTTTGATTAATATGCTACGGTTTTAGCCCAAGGCACGGGGTATCGCCAAGCGATTTTGTCAACATAACACTTGAGCTATGGCAATAAAGAGAGGCACAAAACCTGTTGCCACGCTCATCGACTTAGAATATAACAAAGGGCCCACAGGCGAGAGAATCGCTCATTCACGGCGACAAGTCCGGGCAGCGATCGCCTAAGAGGTGGTTGTCTAAACTGGATTTTTCAACCTGAACGCAGTACTGTTGATTCGTAGGCTACTGCTGAATCTAAGGCTTCATATCCGCTTGTCATTCTCGCGTACGCGCTGATATTCACAAACACTTTTTTTGAGACATACCTCGCTATGATTATTGATGTTCACGGCCATTTCACCACAGCGCCGCCCCAAGTTGCTAAGTTTCGTGCAGATCAGATCGCCGAGTACGACCGAACCGGCCGCGCACCCACTACGCCCCCACCTGCAGTTTCGGACGCCGAGATTCGTGACGGCATTGATAACAATCAATTGCGCATCATGCGCGAGCGGGGCATTGACCTGACGATCTTTTCACCCAAAGCGGTGGCGATGGATCACCACCGCGGCAACGAAGACACCAATGTCGTTTGGGCACGCTACAACAACGCGCTCATTGATCGCGTCTGTAAGATGTATCCCGATAACTTTGTCGGGGTCTGCCAGTTGCCTCAGGCACCTGGCGTTGCGCCTGGCGCCCGTGTGTTTGAAGAACTTGACCGCTGCATCAACGAGTATGGTTTTATCGGCGCCAATATCAATCCCGACCCCACGGGCGGACACTGGGGCGACCCGCCGCTTTGGGATAAAAAATGGTGGTATCCGCTCTACGAAAAAATGGTGGCGCTTGATATACCTGCGATGATTCACGTCAGCGGCTCATGCAATCCACATTTCAATGCGGTGGCTACGCATTACATCAATGGCGACACCACCGCGTTTGTGCAATTTATGACGTCGGATATTTTTAAAGATTTTCCGACGCTTAAATTTATTATCCCGCATGGCGGTGGCGCAGCGCCTTACCACTGGGGTCGTTATCGCGGCCTCGCGCAAGACATGGGCTTGCCACCGCTTGAGCAAAAGGTTTTAAACAACGTGTTCTTTGATACCTGCGTGTATCACCAGCCCGGTATTGATCTTTTATTAAAAGTGATCCCGACCAAGAACGTTTTGTTTGCCTCAGAAACCGTGGGTGCAGTGCAAGGGATCGATCCGCTGACTAATTTTTATTTTGACGACACCAAGCGCTATATCGACGCCTCGCCATCGGCAGATTTGTCGCAAAAACAAAAAATATTTTCAAGTAACGCGCTGGGGGTGTATCCACGCTTACGTGCGCACCCACGGTGTCAAAGCTGCTAAACGCATGTCAGCGCGCGACGCACGCTGACGGCTCACCGCAATAGACGCTTGGTGTATCCCCCTCGTTTAGGGGCGAGTCAACGAAGGTCACTGAGGCACGCAGCGTGCCTCATTTTTTTGCAGCACAACTTCCGCGATCGCATGACGAGCTAAACGACCAAGTTCTGCACGTGGCGGTGCGTTCACAACCTGCGTTTCTAAAATCAGCGGTAAAAAATGCATCTCGACCGATAGGCCTTTGGCGCTTAAGACGCACCACACACTGTCGAGCAAAGTCTGCTCGCCTACGAAGGCGGCTAAGTCACTGCGCTGCCCCTGATGAAAATACAGGAGCGCCACCGGTTGAATCTGAACCGCCGCTTTGCGCGCGGGTTCAAACAAGTTGGCGTAAAACGGCAAGAGATCAAAGCCCGATGATGTTGTGCCCTCAGGAAACAAGCCCACGGCCTGTTCGCGTGCGAAGTGCGTCTGCATCGCCAAACCCACTTTGTGTACCGCGTGGCGTGAGGCGCGTTCAATAAAAATTGTGCCTGCGCCGGAAACGAGCCAACCAAGTACGGGCCAGCGCCTAATTTCGCTTTTTGCGATGAAGGCCGTGGCTCGCACACCATTCAAGAAAAAAATATCGAGCCAGGAGATGTGGTTCACCACCCACAGCACACCCCCGCGCAAAATAGGATCGCCCTTTTGCGTGACGCGCACGCCGCACAGCCCGAGTAATATTTTTGACCAATATTTTTTTGCCGAAAGGCGCCCAGACAAACCAATCCAGGGATATGTCAGTGCGATGGTCAAGAGGCCGCAAAGAATCCAACACGTCACGAGCACAACACGCAGCGTAAACCGCGCGACCTTCAACCAGCAAGCTCCCACGCCACTTGACCGCGCACGACTGTCAGGCAAACTTTCCCGGGCAACTCCATCCCCAAGAACGGCGTGTGTTGACTTTGGCTGAGCAGGGACTCTCGGTTCACTTGCCAATACGCCTTTGGGTCTACCACGCACAGGTCAGCGGGCGCACCCACACCGATTTGCCCAGCAAGCGCGGCTTGAGCCGAGGCGCCTGCAAGCACACGACCCGGACCACTCGTGACGCGCGCAAGCGCCTCAGGTAAAGCGACCTTAGCCTCGGTTGCCCATTTCAACGTCAGCGAGAGCAAAAGCTCAAGCCCTGTTGCACCCGGCTCGGCTTCGGCGAAAGGCAACATCTTGCCGTCATCATCGACAGGCGTATGGTCTGAACACACGACATCGATGGTGCCATCGGCCAACGCCGCGCGAATCGCCTCGCGATCACGTTGCCCGCGTAACGGGGGATCGAGACGAAAATTGCTGTCGTAGTAGCCAATATCGACGTCGGTTAAATGCACATGGTTTGCCGACACATCGCAGGTTACGGGTAAGCCTTCTCGTTTAGCGGCGCGCACCAATTCAATGCCCGCTGCCGACGACACCCTGCAAATGTGTAACCGCACACCGCACGTGCGCTGTAACTCAAAAAGCGTATTGAGCGCAACGGTTTCGGCTTGCACGGGTATGCCAGGCAAACCCAATCGCGACGCATATGCGCCACTGGCCGCAACACCCGAACCCGACAACCAGGGATCTTGCGCACGCAACCACAACATAAAGTCAAAGGTGCGCGCATATTGCATGGCGCGCAATAACACATTGGTATCCAAAATCGGCGTATCGGCCTGTGAAAATGCCACGCAACCGGCTTCGGTCAGTTCGGCCATCTCGGTGATGACCTCGCCTTTTAGGCCGACTGTCATCGCCCCTAGCGGATACAGATTGACCTGATCCAGTTGCCGAGCGCGATGCTTAAGCATTTCAACCAAGCCCGGTTCATCGAGCGTTGGATCGGTATCGGGCGGCAAGACTAAACTGGTGATGCCACCGGCAAGCGCCGCGCGCATTTCACACTCGAGCGTGCCGCGGTATTCAAACCCAGGTTCGCGCAGGCGCGCCGACAAATCCACTAACCCAGGCAATACAAGTTTATCGGTGGCGTCAATCACGCGCTCGGCCTTGAAGCCCGCAGGTGCTGTGCCGAGCGAAACGATGAGGCCATCGCTCACAAACACGTCGGCCACGCGATCCACACCGTTCGCCGGATCAATCACGCGACCATTTTTGATCTGTAGCTTCATGCCGAGGCTCCTGCAACAATACTCATCACAGCCATCCGAACAGCAATGCCAAAGGTGACTTGATTCAAAATCACAGACTGCTTGCCATCGGCCACCGCCGAATCAATCTCAACGCCACGATTCATTGGGCCCGGATGCATCACGATACAGTCGGGCTTGGCGAGCGCCAACTTTTCTTCGGTCAAACCGTAATGTTTGAAGTATTCGTGCGATGAGGGCAACAAGGCGCCACGCATGCGCTCACTTTGCAGTCGCAACATGATGATCACGTCTGCGCCTTTTAAACCTTCACGCATGTCGGTAAACACACGCACGCCCATTTGATCTAAGCCGGTTGGCAGCAAGGTTAGGGGTGCAATCGCCCGCACCTCGGCCACCCCAAGCGTCGTTAAGGCATGGATATTTGAGCGGGCCACACGCGAATGCAGCACATCGCCCACCACCGCCACCGTCAGATTTGAAAAATCTTTTTTGAAATGCCGGATGGTGTACATATCTAGTAAAGCTTGCGTCGGGTGGGCATGGCGCCCATCGCCGGCGTTGACGACATGCACATGGGGTGCCACGTGCTGCGCGATCAAGTATGGTGCGCCACTGGCCTCGTGACGCACCACAAACAGATCGGCCTGCATCGCCGATAGGTTGGCAATAGTGTCGAGCAAGGTTTCGCCTTTGGCCGCAGACGAGACATTGATATTTAAATTAAAGACATCCGCTGACAAACGCTTGGCAGCAATTTCAAAGGTCGTGCGGGTACGCGTTGAGTTTTCGAAGAAGAGATTGAAGACGCTTTTTCCGCGCAGCAGAGGCACTTTTTTAACGTCTCGATCCGCGAGCGGCACAAAAGTTTGAGCCGTATCTAAAATATGCGTCAGGATCGCACGCGGCAAACCCTCGGTGGTAATTAGATGCGTCAGTTCGCCATGGCGATTGAGTTGAGGATTGCGCATTAATTCTCCTTGGCTTCGGTCGTCAACACAAGCGTACCTGCTTCGGTTTGCGACAGTACTAAGGTGCCCGCCGGCGCAGGTGACACCACCCCACCCACCGCCACTGCAGCGATCGGTAGTTCACGTCCGCCGCGATCCACCAAGACGGCGAGGCAAATCGAGGCCGGGCGGCCATAGTCAAACAGTTCGTGCATGGCCGCGCGTATCGTGCGCCCGGTGTAGAGCACATCATCAATCAAAATCAAATGTTTGTCGGTGACCGGAAAAGAAATCTCAGAGGGCAACACCTGACTATGTAGGCCGATCTTGTCAAAATCGTCACGATAAAAACTGATGTCGAGCGTGCCATAAGGTTGCACCAGCTTGAGATCGCGGTGCAGTCTCGCCGCAAGCCAGGCCCCACCAGAGTGAATTCCCACCAAATGCACTTGCTGAATCGGCAGCGCCAGCACAATTTGCCTGATTTGCGTCAGCAAGCTTGCGTAAAGCGTCTCGGCGTCTGGCAAGGTGTCAGGGGTATAGACGGGCGGCTGTTGTGACATAGGGGCGGGCCTTAGGGATGCGCATCAAAATAGCGTTGCAGAATAATAGCCGCTGCAACGGCGTCGTCGGGCGCATTGCCGGTTATTTTCTGAGCCTCAACGCTTGAGCCCCGCTCGTCGACCAGCACAACAGGTATCCCGAAGCGGGCCTCAAGCTGACGGGCAAAGCGTCGGCAGTGTTGCGAGGCGTACTGCTCAGTGCCATCGGTTGCCAAGGCCAAACCCACCACCAGACGCTCGGGCTGCCAGGTCGCTAGTAAGGCTGCAATCCGGGCAAAACGCCCGTCGCGGGTCGGCTCGAGAATCAAATCCAAGGGTCGAGCCTGCTTCAGCAGCGTATTACCAAGCGCAACGCCTAATTTTTTGGCACCATAGTCAAACGCCAGAAGTGTTTCTTCAGGCATGCCCCGCCGCGCCGGTGAGCATAATGGGGTCAATACCCAGCAACTTTAAGGCGGCCGGGTAGCGCTGTTCAGGTGGCGTTGAAAAAATAACATCGATGTCAACCGCGACGTTGAGCCAGGCATTTTGCGCCAACTCGTTTTCAAGCTGCCCTGCCCCCCAACCCGCATACCCAAGCGTCACCAAAAGTTTTTCAGGCCCTTTACCGGCGGCCACCTCTTGCAACACGTCGCGTGAGGTCGTGAGCGCCAGCGGACCAAGTTTGATACTTGAACTGTAGTCGCCCAAAGGCGTATGCAACACAAACCCTCGATCAGTTTGCACCGGACCACCAAAAAAAACAGTGTTCGTCTGAAACGGACTGATTTCAAGCTTGAGGTCGATTTTTTCGAGCAGGCTACTTAATGACAGATCGGTCGGGCGATTAATGACTAGGCCCAAAGCCCCCTTGGGACCATGCTCACACACGTAAATCACGGTCCCGGCCAACTCGCCAGTCACCATACCTGGCATCGCCATCAAAAACTGGTTTGACAGGTCCATCGTGACGCCTGGAGGGGTCTCTGGAGTGATCTTTGGGTCTTGTGTCATGCATGCACACCTATATAAAATTACTTAAACTTCCATCATTTCAAAATCTTCTTTACGTGCGCCGCATTCTGGGCACACCCAATTCGGGGGGACATCTTCCCACTTGGTACCCGCAGCAATCCCCTCTTCAGGCAAGCCAGACTCTTCGTCATAGATCCAACCACAAATTAAACACATCCAAGTACGCATAGCTCTCTCTTTAAATTAAGCCCCGTTCGTCATCAATAACGGGGGGCAAAAACGGTTGTTCTCATACAATGGGGTCAATCTTACCGAAACCAACCACTCGATGTCTGTTTATTGCTTGCCTTTTTGACATGAATCTACCAAATTCGACCTCGATTGTTCTGATCTTTGGCCCTTTTGACCCCACCGGCTCAGATGGGCTGCCGGCCGATGCGATCACTTGTGCAGCACTAAACGGTCACGCTTTGGCCACACTGACAGCCGTTACGATTCAAGACAGCGCCGACACCGAAGCCGTTTTGCCCTGTCCGGCCGAGCAAATTGACGATCAGGCGCGCTGCCTGCTTGAAGATATCCCCGTGCAAGCGATTAAAGTCGGGCAATTATCGTCGGTTGAGGCCGCGAGTGCTGTGGCGCAGATTGCGGCCGACTACAGCCAAGTGCCGATGGTGTTGCATCTTGGCCAACAAGAAGTCGATACCGAAGAAGCCTCTGAAGACGAAGACGAAGTGCAAGACTTGGTCGGTGCGGTCATAGAACTGCTGGTGCCTCAGGCACAAGTAGTGGTCGTAGACGGCAAGCGCCTCGCCCAATGGGTGACCGAAGATTTGCTCGAAGCCTCGGGGCAAACTACAGGGCCACAAGCCTTGCAGGCAATCGGTGCGGGCTGGGTGCTGGTGATCGGTCATCAACAACGCCCAGGGCATCAGGTCAATACCCTGATCGGCCCACAAAACGCAACCATGACCTGGCCTTGGATTGCCCCGCCAGAGCGGCTGCGAGACACCGGAGGCCTGATCGCGACAGCGCTGGCCACGCTACTGGCGCAAGGCCTAGAAGTGCCCGAAGCTGCCCGGCAAGCCTGTACCCATGCCGAGCGCGCGGCCGCGCAATCGTTTCAACCTGGTATGGGTAATCGTATCGCCCGCCGTCTTACTCTTGGGGCTTAAACGATGAGCGCTCTGCACACAACCAATAAGGCACTACGGTTTCCGTCTGGGCTGTATGGTGTGACACCCGAATGGAACGATGCCCACACACTTGAACAGGCCGTACGTGCCGCTGCCCGTGGCGGCATGCGTGCTTTGCAATTTCGGCATAAAT
>JBIIWK010000138.1:0-8580 GCA_044338955.1 Burkholderiaceae bacterium | reverse complement strand
GCAGGCGATGGGTCTGCAGTCGGGCGCCAAGCCCGTCAAATCTGCCCGCGTCGTGGGTGACGTACTGGGTAAATATCACCCGCACGGGGATCAGGCCGCGTACGATGCCTTGGTGCGTATGGCGCAGCAGTTCACTTTGCGCTATCCCCTGATCGATGGTCAGGGTAATTTTGGTTCACGCGACGGCGATAACGCTGCAGCAATGCGCTACACCGAGGCGCGCCTGACGCCCTTTGCGCGTTTGTTGCTCGATGAGCTTGACGAGGGTACGGTTGATTTCGTGCCCAACTACGACGGTAGCCACCAAGAACCAGACATGTTGCCCGCACGGCTTCCTGTGATGTTGCTCAATGGCGCCTCGGGTATCGCGGTTGGCATGGCCACAGAAATCCCCTCGCATAATTTACGTGAGATTGGGCAGGCCTGTGTTGCGTTAATTAAGCAACCTACCTTGTCGGATGCGGCTTTATTTGAAATGGTGCCAGGCCCTGACTTTGCCGGTGGTGGGCAAATCATTACCGCAGCTTCTGAAATTGCCCAGATCTATCAAACTGGCCGTGGCTCGATCAAAGCGCGTGCACGTTGGCAGTTTGAAGAGATGGCGCGCGGTCAGTGGCAGCTCGTGGTGCACGAACTGCCCCCAGGCGCGTCATGCCAAAAAGTACTCGAAGAAATCGAAGACCTGACCAATCCAAAGGTAAAAACAGGCAAAAAAGCGCTCACGCCCGAGCAGCAACAGACCAAGGCTCAGATGCTAGGTCTGCTTGATGCGGTGCGTGATGAGTCAGGTAAGGATGCTGCGGTACGCCTAGTGTTCGAACCCAAGACGTCTCGCATTGATCGCGACGAACTGGTCAATACTTTGTTGGCACAAACCAGCATGGAAACCAGCGTCTCGATGAATCTGGTGTGTATTGGTACAGACAAGCGCCCGCGTCAAAAAGGTTTGCGTCAGGCCCTGCTCGAATGGATTGATTTTCGCACCAGCACGGTCTTGCGCCGCACCCAGTACCGTTACGACAAGGTCACTGATCGTATCCATGTGCTAGAAGGCCGCATGCTGGTCTATCTCAATGTCGATGAAGTCATCAAAACAATTCGAGAATCCGATGAGCCGCGCCCCGCGCTGATGCAACGCTTTTCGTTGACCGAGCGTCAGGCCGATGACATTCTTGATATGCGTTTACGTCAGTTGGCGCGCCTTGAGGGCTTCAAAATCGAGCAAGAGCTGGCCGATAAGCGTGCTGAACAAGACAAACTCAAAGAGTTAATCGATCAGCCAACGGTGCTCAAGCGTACAGTCGTGCGAGAGATCGAAGCCGATATCAAGGCTTTTGGCGATGAACGTCGCACGCTGATCAAAACCGCAGAACGCGCGGTGCTTGAGATCAAAATCATCGACGAACCCGTGACCGTCATTGTTTCGCAAAAGGGTTGGTTACGTGCGCGCCAAGGGCATGGTCATGATATCGCCCAATTTGCCTTCAAAGCGGGTGACGGCTGTTACGGTATTTTTGAATGTCGCAGCACCGATACCTTGATTGCCTTTGGTGATAACGGGCGTGTTTACTCGGTGCTGGTGTCGGCTTTGCCTTCGGCGCGGGGTGATGGCGCGCCTGTGACCTCGATGATTGATCTTGAGGCCGGCACACGAATCGAACATATGGTGGCAGCGCAAGCCGATTCAGCTTGGCTGCTTGCCACGCAACAAGGTTTTGGTTTTATTGCCAAAATCTCTGACATGACGAGCCGACAGCGCGCTGGCAAACAATTCGTGACGCTTGAACCCAAAGACGGTTTGCTGCGCCCGGTGCCGATGTTTGCGCAGGCCGTGCAGGTTGCGTTTTTGTCGACGCGTGGGCGCATGCTGTTGATCGAAGCGTCTGAAATCAAAGCTTTGGCATCAGGCGGGCGGGGGACTATTTTGATGGGGCTCGATGCGCCAGATGTCTTGGCCCAGACGGTTCCGGTGTCAAAGGCCGGACTGCGTGTCACCGGAACTTACCGCAATAAACAAGTTCAAGACGTCTTGTCAGGGGCAGAGCTTGCCTCGTATTTGTCAAAACGCGCCCGTAAAGGAAAACTATTAGCCGTTCGCAGCAAAGAGCCCGTACTTTCACCTGTTTTTTAAAAGTAGAATCCTGCAGTAGCGTTTTGCAGTGGTATTGCCCTTGTCGATGCTGTCGTACAACAGTAGTGTTTTACAGCGGTAATGCCTACATGGGTGCAGTCATGCAGCAGTAACGCTTTACAGCGGTAATGCCTACATGGGTGCAGTCATGCAGCAGTAACGCTTTACAGCGGTAATGCCCATTTGGGTGCCGTCATATAGCAGCACCGCTATTGAGCAACGCCGCCTTTTTTGACTCATTTTTAGGTAAAAGCGATTATGTCGTTTCAGATTACGATTCAGCCCAGTCAGCACCAGTTTGCCGCGGATGCCGACAAGAGTGTGCTAGATGCCGCGCTTGCCGCTGGCATCGTCTTGCCCTACAGTTGCCGCAGCGGCGCCTGCTCAACCTGCAAGGCCAAGGTGTTGTCGGGCTCGGTCGAGGCTGGGCCAAGTCCGGCTCAAATTTTAAGCGCTGATGAAATCGAAGCGGGTTTCACTTTGCTATGTCAGGCCCGTGCCACCTCCGACCTTGTCATTGAGACGCGCGAAGTGCGTTTGGCCTCTGATATTCAGATTCGTAAAATTCCGTCACGCGTGACAGCCATTGCGCGCCCAACCGCGGATGTTGCCCTGCTGACTTTGCAATTGCCTGCCACCGAAACGTTTCGGTTTCATGCTGGGCAGTATGTCGAGTTGATCCTTAAAGACGGCAAGCGACGCAGCTACTCAATGGCGAATGCTCCGCATGCGGCCGGTGCACTTGAGCTCCATATTCGCCACCTGAGTGGCGGGCTGTTTACAGACCACGTGTTTGGCGCGGGCGCGACGGCCATGAAAGAGCGCGAAATCCTTCGGCTAGAAGGCCCGTTCGGTTCATTCTTTTTGCGTGAAGACAGTCAGTTGCCGATTGTGATGCTGGCTAGTGGTACAGGTTTTGCCCCGATTAAGTCAATCATTGAGCACATGGTGCATGAAGCAATCAACAGGCCAATTACCCTTTATTGGGGAGGGCGGCGCCCCAGTGATCTCTACATGAACGACTTGGTCGAGCAGTGGGCCAGCACTATCCCTAGTTTTAAATATGTTCCGGTGATTTCAGACCCTTTGCCTGAAGATGGTTGGGCGGGGCGAACCGGTTTTGTGCATCGGGCAGTGATGCAAGATTTTCCTGATCTGAGTGGCTATCAAGTCTACGCGTGCGGAGCACCTATCGTGGTCGACTCTGCACGTCGTGACTTTGTTGCCACGTGCAACTTGCCTGAAGACGCTTTCTTTGCGGATTCATTTACCTCAGAGGCAGATATTGCCGCAGTAAAATAACGCTGAGTTTCAGCGGCACACTGCTGAAGTGCGGTCAACAGGCCGCGCGATGTGCTCTAAGCGATTCAACCTAAGTGTTTGACCTTTTAACGGAACTAACCGCGTGAATTTATTCAACCGCACTGCAATGATTTTAGGCGCCAGCTGTTTGGTCACAGGGTTGGCGTTTGCCAATCCGACCGAAGTACAGGTTTGGCATACGTTAAGCTCAGTGAACAAATCCGAGTTCGAAAAGCTCGCTAAGCAATTCAATAGCGAGCAATCTGAGGTCAAAGTTGTGCTGAAAGGATTTGATCATCAGGCTGCCTTGCGCGCGCAGGCAACCGCTGCAATGACCTCACCGGGCGCGGGCAAACCCAATCTGGTGCAGATCGAAGATAATCGTTCACCTGAACTGATTGCCCAGCATAAAAATATCGTTCCGCTCTACGATTTGCTGAAGCGTTATCCGATTGCAGACCTTAGCTGGTTTTTGACGCAGACAACGGGTTTCATGCGAGACGCACAAGGGCGGCTGATGGCCTTTCCGTTTATGGCCGAGATCCCCGTCATGCTTTACAACCTAGACGGTTATAAAAAGGCTGGGCTTGATGCCACTAAACCCGCTCGCACTTGGCCCGAACTACAAAACCATTTGCTGGCCTTACGTGACAAGGCCTATTACGACTGTCCTTTCGGCATCAGCCAACAGGTAAATACCCATCTTGAAAATCTAGCGCCCATTAATAATGCGGTATTTGTGACGCCTGGCAATGGTCTGGATAAAGCTCGGCAACAACCCGAACTTAATCTGGCTGATCCAGTGTTTATGCGTCACATGTCAATCATGGTGAGCTGGAAGCGTTCAGAGCTCCTGATGCAAAACAGCAACGGTACCGAGGCCGATGCATTGTTTGCCCAAAATAAGTGTGCGGTGATCACGACAACCTCCGGCGCTTTGGGGCAGATGCTCGACAAGCGTGGTTTGAGTTTTGGCATGGCACCTTTGCCGTTTTACGACCAGGTCAGCCCCAAAGCAGGCGCGCCTTTCGTGAGTGGTGGCGCTTTGTGGGCGGTATCGGGTCATGCAAAAGACGCTGATAAAGCAACGATGGCCTTTTTGGCTTATCTGTCAAAGCCTGTGATTGCCGCCAACTGGCATCAGCGCACCGGTTATCTTCCCTTAACGGATGCTGCGTTTCGCGCCGCAAATGTTTCGCTTTATGACAAGGTGCCTGGCATCCGTTTGCTGGTCGACTCAATGCGTCAAGTCAATGATAAAAACAGCCGTGGTTTTCGGGTGCGCAACTACCATAGCATCGAGCCGATTTTGAGTCGCCAGTTTGATGCAGCGCTATCGGGCAACACGCCACCCGTCGCGGCATTGACGATGGCGCTAGATGAGTCGCGCCCCTTGATGCAAGACCCTACGTTGGCTAAGACTGCGCCCGCGACGCGACGTTGATCAGCCGAACCAGACAAGTGTCATGTCAGCAGGACGTTGCCTCGACAGCGCCCACTGTTGGCAGCGCGCTAGGCTGGTCACTTGTAAAGTCACTTTGACGTAGCGCTAGCAGTCTCTAGCGTCATTTAAGCAGTTGATGCGTCGTTGAAAAAAAGCCCCTCGGGCTTTTTTTTTGCGCGCTTTTTTCGTCTATGCGTGAGTCACACAATTGTGCGATTCGCTGGTAATGGTCAACATCACACCTCGTTAACTGTTTGCGGGCGAGTGAAACATGACTATGCGCGGCACGTGGTGGTTGTTTTCGTTTTTGTTGCTTTCTGGGTGCATGGGGCCTGCTGGTCGACCTTGGCCCAGCGAGCAGCCTAGTGGTACCAATATCCCGTCAGGCACGCTTGATTTTGGTTGGCGGCTGTCCGGTGATCGCGCGGTCGCACCGCTGCAAGTTTTTTCGGACGCGTCGCGTACCTGGCTGCAATGGTTGCCCGGTCAAATACTGCCGATTATCTTGGGTTCGAGCGAGCAAGGCGAGCAGGTGTTGACCTACCTTCGTCAAGGACCTTACACCATCATTGAGGGGCACTGGCCTGCTTTGCTGTTTCGCTCTGCACGGCAACAGGCGCGTGCGCGGCGCGCCGACGCAACCCTCGTTGCGGCGGCCACACCGCCACAGCGCGGGTCATCGTCCGCGTCGGCTTCGCAGCTCCAGTCTGCCCAGTCCGCAGCCCGACCAAATGCTGCGCTTCATTCGCAAGGCGGGTCGAGTGCTTATGCGCCTTTGCAACCGACTGAGCCGCGCGTACCCGAGCGTATATCCGGCGTGTCACAGCCATTTTTCGCAGTGAGCCATACAGATCTTCATCTTAGGCAAGCGTTGACCCGCTGGGCGGGACTGAGCGGTTGGCGCTTTGAACCCGAGCATTGGGCGGTCGATATCGATATCCCTTTATCGGCCTCGGCTAAATTTTCAGAGGATTTCGTGTCTTCTGTGCAGGCGCTACTGGCCTCGACTGAGTTGTCAGATCGCCCGTTGCAGCCCTGCTTTTACTCTAACCAGGTGTTACGAATCGTTCCGGTCGCTGAATCTTGCGACCGAACCCGTGGCGATGGTGCCTCGACATGAGATGGCCCTTTGCCCAAATTGCCGTCCCTTCAATTTTGACACTTGTGTCGCTGAGTGGATGCGCCCTCCATCAGCGCCTCGGCGAGCGCGAGGCAGAGGCGACACAAACGCGTCAGGCGATCACGCGGGCGCAAACGGCTTTCGAGACCCGGACAAATAACCAAGTCGCCAAGCTTAAGGCGCAGCAGGTTGAAAAGCCTTGGCTAATGAGTCGCGCCGTACCGCTGGCGCGCGAGGTCACCTTGCCCGCCGCGCTACGCGCAAAGGTCAATACCACGATGCTGTATCGAGGGGGCAAAAGCGATCTTGTCTTGCTGGCAGAAAGAATCACGCAGGCAACGGGCGTTCCAGTGCAAATTAGGCCCGAGGCATTACTGCCAGCCGAGAGTTTTTTACCAAGACTCAGTCTTGGTGCGGTGACGCCGGTGGCGATCATGCCGCATCAGGTTTTGCTTGAGATGGGACCGCAACCGCTACCAAAGATTCTTGATCAAATTTCAAAACGTTTAAACCTCTGCTGGCGCTTCTACAATGGCGCGATCGAGTTTTATCGAACTCAAACCCAAGTGTTTGATGTGCGGTCGCTCACGCTCTCGGCGCAAGCGGATGCGCGGCTAGGAAGAGGTGCAAACACGAAGGCCGGGGGCTTTGATAGCACCTCGAGTACTTCGCTCAAAAGTACCGAGCAGCATGCGCTCGAGGCGATCAAGTTACGGCTCGAACCATTTTTAACGCGAGCGGGTGTTATGGCCGCACAATCGGGTGCGCTCAGTTCTTTGATCGTGACCGACACGCCTGAGGTATTGCAGGCAATCGGCCGCTTTATCGAGCGCGAAAACCGTACCTTGACACGCCGTGTGCGTTTAATCTTCGAAGAGATCTCGCTACAAACCCACGAGGCGCTTGAGTTTGGGTTGGATTGGGAGGCGCTGTTTACACAGGGCGGCTTTGCAGCTGCCTTGTCGGCTCCTGTGGCAGGTGCAAGCGTCGGGGTCGCGCGTGCGGCACTCGAGGCGGCGTACGGCCCGATGCAGTCGTCCAAACTCATTGTCAATGCTTTGGCAAAGTATGGCACGGTCGTGCGCCACGTCTCGATGCCAGTGCTGACGCTCAACAAGCGCCCCGTGACTCACGCGATTCGAACGACGTTCTCGTACATTGATCAAGTGAAAACGTCTGGGTCAGGTCAATCTGGTGTGCTTGGCGCCGCCAATGGCATGCCCTCCATGTCGGTCAGCCAAAAAGAAGAAACCGTTGGGTCATTTCTCACGCTTGTGCCAGACGCTCAGGATGACGGACAAATCCTGCTGTCGGTTGCTTATGACAACACGGTTGCCCAGCCGCTTAAAACGCTTACGGTTGGCGAGCCAAGTAGCCGCATGCAGATTCAGCAAATCACCATCGATGGTAACGGCACCGTACAACAGGTGGCGTTACGACCTGGCCAGCCCATGTTGGTCTCTGGCTTTGAGCAAAAGCATGGCGAGGCCGACCGAACGCGACTCAGCGCTGATGCGCCGATCGCTTTTGGCGGAAGCGATCGCGTCCGGCACAACAGGATGATTACGCTCATTGTGATTACCGCTCAGGTCGAAGAGGGCTTTTAAATTGAATCGCTCTGCTGAAGATACAACGCCCGATCCTGTCAATCCGCGCGCTAAAACAGTGGTGGTGCGCAATTCTTTTGGTCAACCGGTGATCTTTGGTATGGATTGGACCGCCATTGTTGGCGGTCAACCTCTAAAGCTAGCGCGCAAGCATGCGCGCCGGGTGCGTGCCACACACTATCTCGTTGTGGGCGCACCCGCAATGACCGTTGGCTGCGTGCAGCTTGAAAAACAATATTTCGCACAGTCCTGCGGCATCTACTCGGCCGCGGCACTTTTTTCTCTCGCTTACCCAAGTGCGGCCGTGGCCTGCTTGGTGCGTTTCGAAGAGGGCGGCTGCTGGATGGTGGCATCGCACTCGGGTTCGATTATGTCTGCGACCGATCGGTGGTTTGCGGATACTGCAGCCGCGCTTGCAGCTTTAAGTGAAATTCGTCGTCGCTTTCCTCATCTTGTGGTGTACGAAGGGTTGATCGCCAGTTCATCGCAATTGCCGGCGTGGTTGAACGATAAGTGTTCAGAGCAAGCGCGGGTGTTGACGCACCAGGGCGCCCGCATAGGGGTAAAGTCTCGCGCAACGCTGTTGGGGTTGATTGTCGTGGCGGTGCTCTTGGTGAAATGGTTTGATCCACGCTCAGCGCATGATGCGACCCTTACACAGATGCAGCCGACTCAGCTGTGGCTTGATGCGATCGGGCAGTACTCCCAACAACATCCGGTGCACGGATTTTCTGATCTGATGCGGGTAATGGCCGCTTGGCGTCGCGTACCGTTTGATCCGGCAGGTTGGCAACTGCTGCGCGTACAGTGCGAGCCAGTATCCTTTAATTGGTCGTGTGCCGCACATTACCGGCGGCAGCATCGCTTTGCCTTGAATCAGCAGCTTGAAGCCGCCAAGCCTGACGATTGGGAGTTTCATGCGGTGGCGCTTGATCGTGCCATGCTGACCTGGAATCTACTGCGCGCTGCTCAGCCG
>JBIIWK010000137.1:0-8607 GCA_044338955.1 Burkholderiaceae bacterium | reverse complement strand
GATGCCGGGGCGCCCTAAGCGTTACGACACCCGTTTTTTTGTAGCGCAAGCGCCAGTCGGGCAGGTCGCCAAACAAGATGACTACGAGACCGTTGGACACCGGTGGGTACGCCCCGCCGATGCGATTGAAAAAAGTCGGGTGGGTGAAATAGATTTGATGTTTCCAACGATCAAGACGCTCGAGAGCCTTTCGCGTTTTGCCACCGTGCAAGACCTTCTCGACCACGCGCGCGAGCCTAAGCCCAAGCAACTCATGACGCCGCGTACGGGGACTGGACGAAACGGCCAGCCTGAAATACTTGTTGCGAGCGACTATGCCTACGCCGAAATCGGAAAAATTGATCCCCAAGGCACGGGCACTGCAAAAGCATATATCGAACCTGGTGTCCCAGTCGAGATTGCACCGAACGTGCTGCGCCTTACCGCACCCAACCCAGGCATGATGACGGGCCCAGGAACAAACTCTTATCTCATCGGTAACCAAGAGACGGGCGTCGCCGTCATCGACCCGGGACCACCTCTCGCCGAGCATATTGATGCGCTGATGAAAGCCGCGCGTGGACCAATCAAATGGATTCTTTGCACGCACACGCATCTTGACCACTCACCCGCAGCGCTTGAACTTAAGGCGCGGACAGGTGCAACACTGTTTGGCATGCCCCCACCACCCTACCCGAATCAAGATCAAACCTTTGCGCCTGACGTCATCGTGAGTCATCACCAAAGACTGCAAGTCGGGGGGGCAGACCTGCGTGTGATCCACGTGCCTGGACACGCCTCGAATCAAGTCTGTTACCTGCACGAAACCGAACACCTGATGTTTACGGGCGACCATCTCATGCAAGGCTCAACGGTCGTGATTAGTCCTCCGGATGGCAATATGGCGACCTACCTCGCTTCATTGCGCCTGCTGTTAGAGGAACAGATTGATTTTCTGGCACCGGGTCACGGTTTCTTGATGGATAAGCCCAACAATGCGGTCGAACGCGTGTTGATTCATCGCCAAGATCGCGAGAATAAAGTTGTGGCTGCACTTAAAACCTTTGAGCAGCCAGTGACGCTTGAAGAACTTGTACCGGTTGCTTATAAAGACACTGCAGAAAAATTGCATAAGGTGGCGATGCGCTCGCTGTTTGCGCATCTGCAAAAACTAGTTGAAGAACAGCGTGTCACGTATGCAAACGATCGTTGGCAACTGACGCGTTAGCCTGAGCATCATTAGAGCAGTATTAGAGCAGTGTGAGAATATCAGGCAATGCGTTGCAGCCCACGACAAGGTGCCGTCAGCGCATTGGCCATCTAAAGCTCAACACGCGCACACTCGCACTAATGCTTATTTTTAGATTACGCGGGCATCACTTCGCAGCGATAGAAAACCAGCGAGCAGTATCAGCAGCGCACCCAGTCCTAAAAACAAAGCTGTGACCTCGGTACTTTGGTGTTTCTCTAATCGTATCGTGGTAGCGAGTGCAGCATAGACTTTTTTCAAATCACTCGCGTTTGTCGCGCGATAATAATCGGCCAAGGTGATGTCGGCAATTTTTTTGAGTACCGACTCATCAAGCTTGACGCGCATCGACAAACCCTGCGCCTTTAACACCACACCTTCGGGTGTACCCACGCCCACGGTATAGACTCGCACGCCGTGGTCTGCCGCCAGTTGAGCCATCTTCAGCACATCGGGCCCCATGTTGCTTTGGCCATCTGAGATCAACACAATCGCAAGGGCTTTGTTTGATCCTGGTTCAAGCTTAATCTGAGTAGAGCCCTTTGGATCAGCGCTCAAGGGCTTGCCTGTATCTTTGGGGGGTGGACGATCTGCTTCTGTGAGAAGCTTTTCAACTTCGATACCTGAGCCAGGCAACAATTGCGCCAAAGCAATCAAAATGCCACTGCCTAAGGCGGAGCCGGTTTGCAGAGGTAACGTCTCAATCGCCTGATAGAGTTCATCCCGACTCACCGTCGGAGCTTGCGCCACGGCCGCGGTACTCGCCACGGTCACGATGCCAACCTTTACTTGAGAAGGCTGTTCTGCAATGAAGGTACGCACCGCCGCTTGAGCCGCTTCAATCCGACTTGGCTTGACATCAGAGGCTTGCATACTTCCAGAGGTATCAATTGCCAGCATGACGGTATCTAAGCGGCCAGGCAACAGCAACACCGCACGCGGCCGAGCCAATGAAAATATGACAAGGCTGACGCCGCAGAGCATGATTAACGCAAAGCCATGGCGCGACCATTTTTGCGCACGACACCGCCACACATAGCCACCAATTAAAAAGGGCAAGCTTGCAAAGACCCATAACAGCGAAGGCCAAAGCAAAGTCAGTGAGTTTAATGAAACCATAGCGCTAGTGACTCGCCAACGTGTTGGCGGTGGTGCTTGCAGTCGCGCCCGTGGCTAACTGACTGCGCCGTTTACGCAGTCTTGTAAAACGCACAAGCGCCTGATCAATAGGCTCGTCAGTTTGCAACTCTAGGCAATCAACGCCAGCATTTGCAAAATGCTCACGTAACTGTTGCTCGCGCAACAACGCCTGTTCGGCAAAGCGCTGCCGAAAGGCTTTATCGTGTGAGTCAACAAAAATTTGCTCACCCGTCTCAGCATCTTGCATCACCAACAGCCCGTTGTTAGGCAAGATTGCTTCAATGGGATCAAACAGGCGAATCGCAACAACTTCATGACGACGCGCCAAATTATTTAAGGCGCGATCCCAACCAGGCTGACTTAAGAAATCAGACAATACAAATACTGTTGAACGTCGTTTTAAAACCGACTGCGCATCGATCAACAGCTTACCTAAATCAGTTTCTTGCGTTTGCTTGACTGACTCGGCGCGCATCATACGCTCTAAGACATGCAGCACCTGCCGCCTGCCTGAACGTGCCGGCACAAAAACATTTGCATGCCCGCCCGCACCGGTGTACAGCAAGGCGCCAATCCGATTGCCATGCTTTGTCAGCAGTCGCGACAACACACCCACGCACTCAGTCGCTAAGGTGCGTTTACTGATCGCCCCAGAGCCAAAATCAACTGAACCAGATAAATCCACTACAAACCACGCCGTCATTTCACGATCTTCTTGATGCTCACGCACATAAGGCGTTTGCATCCTCGCGGTCACGTTCCAGTCAATGTGGCGAACGTCGTCGTGTGCTTGGTACTCGCGCAGATCGGCGAGCATCAAACCGGCCCCGCGAAAGAGCGTGCGATAGTCGCCTTGCAGCTGGCCATCTAGCCGCTGGATCACCGTCCACTCGAGTTGCCTGAGCAAGGCTTCGGAGCTTGGCACAATCGCAGAGCGCTCAGACGCGCGCGTCGTAGCGTCATAGGCATCAACAGGTACGCTCGCTGACTGAACGAAAGCACCACTAGCAGGAAAACCACGCGCAAGCGGCGCCCTGTTCATTACACCGCCAAGCACACCAAGCTGTGCACCCGCAAACGAACCACCGGCACGCACCTCGCTTGGTGGAGCCACTGGACGACGCTTGAAACGTTTAAGAAACGCGAACATGGCTATCGAGTGGCTTATCAGGCACGGGGACGGCTCGCAATATTTGCTCAATCAACTGATCTGCTGACAAGCCTTCTGACAACGCCTCATACGACAACACCAATCGATGACGCAAGACATCGGGCACCAAGTCCACAACGTCCTGCGGTAAGGCATAGCCACGTCCACGCAAAAACGCCAAGGCACGTGCGCCTTCAATTAAGCCGATCGTCGCGCGCGGACTGGCACCAAAGGTCAGAAAACGCGCTAATTCAGGTAAGCCAAAACGCGCGGGGTCTCGTGTTGCCGCGACTAGTTTGACTGCGTACTGAATCAAAGCAGGATCGACATACCCTTGGCGCGATTGTGCTTGTAAGGCTGCGATCTGCTCGGTCGTGGCAACGGCTTGGATCGCGATCGCCGGCCCAATCACGCGCTGCACAATCACAAACTCTTCTTCTTCTTTGGGGTAGCCCACCAACACTTTCATCATGAAACGGTCAACCTGCGCTTCAGGCAAGGGGTAAGTGCCTTCAGTCTCAATCGGATTTTGCGTCGCCATCACCAAGAACGGTGACGGTACTTTGTGGGTCTGCCCAGCAATGGTGACTTGCCTTTCTTGCATCACCTCGAGCAACGCACTTTGCACCTTGGCTGGTGCCCGATTAATTTCGTCAGCAAGCACAAGATTGGCAAAGACGGGCCCTAGCACCGTACTAAATTCACTCGTTCTTTGGTTATAAATTTGCGTACCGACTAAATCTGCCGGCAGCAGGTCAGGCGTAAATTGAATCCGCTTAAACGTTCCTTGTATGGCTTTGGCCAAGGTGTTGACCGTCAAGGTTTTAGCCAAGCCCGGTACGCCCTCGATCAGCAAGTGACCTTGCGCCAAGATCGCAACTAACATCCGCTCTAAAAACTGGTCTTGCCCCACCACCATACGCTTGACTTCGTACAACACTCGCTCCATCAAGGCAGCTGTCTCTTGTACAGGCTGCGGTGACTGACCACGGTTCCACGCTTGAGGATCACTATTCATCTCGGTTTCTCGTTATTCATCTTTCATCGCCTAAGCAGTCGCTCCTTAAGCACTCATGACTTCAACTCTCATTACCTAAGCATTCATTACAAAAGCACTTATTACTAAAAAGCTAATGACCTAACTACTAAAACGGGGGCATGCCTAACGCCGTCCCTGCGCTCTCTATGGTGATGGCAAAACCAATACCAATAAATGTTCTCACACTGGTTGGGTTCAAGATAGCCGTCACAATCCCCAGCACTTCACCTGCCATATTCACCAAGGGGCCACCTGAGTTGCCAGGATTAGCAGCCGCGTCAAACTGAATCAGGCCAGTCAGCGGCGGGCCTTCTGCTGGTTTAAACGTGCGATTTAAACCAGAAATCACCCCCGCAGACACCGAGGCCCCTAAGCCAAAAGGAAAACCCACTGCCACCACGTCGTCGCCTGGGCTCAGATTTTGACTTGAGCCGAGCGTGGCAGGCTGCAAATCATCAGGAATATTTAAAGGTTTCAATACAGCCAAGTCTTTGTCGCGCTGGGCAGAAACGATCACCGCCGGCGACTCCAAACCATCGGCAAAGGTCACGACGAGTCGCGGCGCCGAGGCGACGACGTGCAAATTGGTCAAAATCGTGCCATCGTCTTTAATGACCACGCCAGTCCCGACGCCATAATCGTCATCACCCACCTGCGTGCCTTTTGCCTCAAGGATGTCACCACGAATACGAACGATCGAAGGCGCGATGAGCGCCGCCGCCCTCGCCGCACGTGCAGGTAATTCTTTAGTGGCTAGGGTGTGCAAGACGGCTGCGTCAATTTGCTCTTGCGTCAACTCAGTACGCGCCGGTTGAAAATAGTCGTAGACGAACAGCATCGACAAGCTGAACAAGGCCCCAAGGGCAAGCCACCCCATCCGCTCGTAGAGCCGGCGCAACCTAGAAGCCTTAAAGGCCAGCCCGCTGGGGGCCGCAGACGCGTCAACCACAGCCGACCCCTCAGGATTTTTTTGACCTGAGACTGAACGACGGCTATAGAGCGCGGCCCGTTTCATAAATAACCCAATCCCGCTAAGCGGTGATAAAGTGATGATTCATCATAACTCTACTGATGCCGTTATGCACTTTATTTGGCCGCACTTTTTATGGTGTTTTGTTTTAGTGCTTGCGTTGCCCTTGATTTATCTTTGGCTACTTAAGCGCAAACATCGCTTTGCGTATAAGTATCCGAACCTCACTATCATTCGCCAAGCGCTCGGTCCGCGCAACAGTTGGCGCCGCCACACTCCTCCGGCGTTATTGTGGCTGGCTTTGTGCGCTGCCGTGATCGGTGTTGCCAGGCCCACCGCGCAAGTCACGTTGCCTGCTGACTACATGACCCTTGTGCTTGCGGTAGACGTCTCGCGCAGCATGCTGGCCGAAGACGTTGAGCCCAACCGGATTCAAGCCGCGCAAGCAACTGTCAAAGAGTTTTTACGCGAGCTCCCTAACAATATTCGCGTCGGTGTTGTCTCTTTTGCTGGCACGGCGCAAGTGGTGCAACAAGTCACTGACGAACGCGAAGCGTTAGTCGCCTCAGTGGATCGTTTTCAATTGCAACGCGGCACCGCCACGGGCAGCGGACTATTGCTAGCGTTAGCGACCTTGCTACCGAACTCTGGAGTAGATCTGCAAGCAGCGATCTATGGCGAAGAATTTGCGCGCTGGGGCAGCAAACCACTTGCCGAGCGCAAACCTGTTACGCCCCCAACCGCTGCCGCTCCACCCGTCCCCCCGGGATCCTATACAAACGGGGCAATCATCTTACTGTCGGATGGCCGACGCACCAATGGCCCCGACCCGCTCGCTGCGGCCAAGCAAGCTGCGCAACGCGGTGTCCGCGTCTACACCGTGGCCTTCGGGACCCCCAATGGTTTTATCCCCGGCTTTGAAGGCTCATCGTTTTATGCCCGCGTCGACGAGAAAGCGCTACAAGCGATGGCAAAAATTACCGAGGGCGAGTTTTTTCGGGCAGGTAACTCGCAGGATTTAAAAGAGGTCTACCGGCATTTATCGAGCAAATTTTCTCTCGAAAGACGTGATACGGAAGTGACTGCCCTGTTTGGTGCACTCTCGCTTGTCCTGACGCTCTTGGCGTTAGCTCTCTCATTGCTTTGGTTTAAACGCTCTGTGAACTTACGCTAGCCCCTCTTGAATAACCACCTTCAATCACTCACTACAATCAATCACTTCGACTGATCGCTTCTATGCCCTCAGTTAATCACTGCAGTGACGCACTTCATTCGCTTACCTCAATCGCTTACAGGGACCCTCTTATGGATCGCAGAACCTTCATCCTTAGTTCTGGTGCCGCAACCGCGCTTGCTCAGCTACCCTCACTGAGCATCGCGCAATCCGGCAAGTCGCTCCTACGCTGGGTGCCCGAAACGGATCTCGCCTTGCTTGATCCGATGTTTACAACTGCGACTATTACCGCTTGTCACGCGCTGCAGGTGTTTGACACGCTATATGGCTTAGACGAAAACTACCAGCCTCAACTTCAAATGGTCGGCAGTCAAACGTTAGAAAATAATGACTTGACCTGGAAACTCACTTTACGTGACGGACTCAAATTTCACGATGGCGCGGCCGTCACAGCAAAAGATATCGTCGCGAGCATCATCCGCTTTGGCAAGCGCAACCCACTTGGGCAGACCCTGTTTGGCCTTGTCAATGAACTCAAGGCCATCAACGAAAAAACCGTCGAAATTACCCTGAGCAAGCCCTTTCCTTTGCTGATGTACTCGCTAGCGGGTGCGTCGGCCTCGATCATGCCAGAAAGACTTGCCAAAACGCCCGACAATGTCCCCGTGAAAGAAATGATTGGCAGCGGCCCTTATCGTTTTATCGCTGATAAATGGGTCTCTGGTTCACAAGTCGTTTACGAAAAATTCACTGATTATGTTGCTCGCGCCGACGGAGCGGCCAGCAATACTGCAGGGCCAAAAATTGCGCATGTCACCGAGATCAAATGGCAAGTCATCAATGACCGCGCAACTGCAGTTGCTGCGCTACAAAACAACGAGGTGGACGGTATCGAATCAATCGATAACGATTTCATACCAAACTTACGCAAAGACCCCGCGATTACTCTGATTAAAAGTCCTCTGCCAGCAATTTCAATCATGCGTTTTAATCACCTTCACCCACCATTTGATAATGTCATGATGCGTCGTGCCGTTCTCGCTGTGGTGAATCAAACCGAATACATGACCGCAGCCAATGGTTCAGATTTTCCTGAATACTGGAGCGATCAAGTCGGGGTTTGGGTACCAGGTACGCCCATGGCCACCAAGGCGGGATTAGAGAAACTGACAGGCAAACGTGATTTCGGACTTGCCCGCTCGCTCATCAAAGAGTCTGGCTACAAGGGCGAACCTCTCGTGCTGCTTGACCCAGTCGATTCGCCAAAGTATCACGCGGCGGCCTTGGTCACTGCCGATTTGTTTAAAAAGCTGGGCTTGAAAGTCGACTTGCGTTCAATGGACTGGGGGAGCTATTTGCAGCGCCGCAATAGCCAAGAACCTCCCGCCTCGGGCGGCTGGCACGTAGGATTCACTGCCATGACTGGCACGAGCAACCTCGACCCGACTAATAATCTAGGGATTCGGGGCACTGGCAAACAGGCTTGGTTTGGCTGGCCCACCAACCCCACCATTGAAAAACTGCGCACAGATTGGTTTTACGCCCCAACGCTTGAGCAGCGTAAAGCACTCTGCCAAGATATTCAACTGCAGGTGCTAGACCAAGTTCCCTACATCCCCTTAGGTGCCGCCTATAACATCATGGCATTACGCAAGGGTTGGGTAAATTTTCAGGCGCAAGGGCCGGTGTTTTACACGATGCGCAAAGGCTAAAGAACTCGACGCAGTTCGAGCCCTTCGTTAAGCGCTGCCCAAAAGCTTAGAGACAGATGATGCTCAGTCGCTGAGTTAAGCGCTGCGCATCACTTTCGCTTTCATTCTCTGCAACCAAACCGCAAGGTCATCAACGTAGGTGAACATCGCGGGGATCACCAACAGACTGAGTATGGTTGAGGTCAACAAGCCAC
>JBIIWK010000136.1:0-8832 GCA_044338955.1 Burkholderiaceae bacterium | reverse complement strand
GGCCTCGGGCGCCATTGGCATCGCCCAAAACTGAGCTAAATCTTGTTGGTCGGTTAACCCAGGCAGGTTGTATTGCGGATGACCCAAACAAAGCGTAGGGCAACCTTGCTCAAGCGCCACATACCCCACGGTGCTATTTAGGGTAATGGTGCCTTTGGCGTGTTTCAGTAAGGTCGCTAAGTCGCCGGTTTCGACATACAACACGCGATCTTTCAGACCAAACTGATGTTCTAGGTTCAACACCACGCGGTCGTAGTACTCCCAACCGGTGTCAAGTGGATGGTTTTTAATCACCAGCATGGTGCCTGCAGGCGCGTGTTGCGCAAAAGACTGCAACACATGCTTGAGCATCAACTGCATGGTGTGCAAGCGCGCGTGATCGCGCACTTGCGAGTCACTATTTAACTGCAACGGAACAAAGAAATACGGCGTGCGCTGTGCGACTAGGTTTTCGATCAGGCGTGTATTAGCCGGCGCCACGCGCTTTAATAAACGGCTGCGTTGTACGTACCCCGCGTACTCAACGGCTGCACTCATGTTGTGATGGCTGCGATATTTTGAAAACAACAGCCGATTCAACACGCCCGAGGCTTGATACGCAACATCGTGCATGGCGCGCAACCTGAGGCGCGAATGAAAGTCTTTTAGCATTGGCTGCGGCGGGATGCGCTGCGCGGCCTGCGTGAACCACTGAGGTGAGCGCGGCAACTGCGAACGGGCGTTGACGCCCTCTTGCTCAAGCGTGATGAGATTCGGCCTGAAATAGCCCTCTTCAAAGACATGATTGCGTACGTTATTTTGTCGAGCTTGCTCAAGCGCCGCGACATGCACGGGTCGCCTGTCACCAAATACCACTTGATCGGTGATGCCATGTTTTGCGTAGAGCTTGTGTAAAAAGTCGGGTAGCTCGCTCAGGTCTTGCCCAAACCAGTTTGAACTACGCGGTAACCAATACACCACATCACCCGCGTTAAAACTCACTTTATGAACGTGGTGACCTTGTTCGATTAAGGCAGTGGCCAGGCGCGAAAAAAACGGGGAACTAACACCCTGCAGCAACAAGAAACTGCGTGACTGGTCACCCATGCTTACGCGACGCGTCGCAAATCTGCTAAGGGTAATTTGAGTTTGCTGACCTGATTTAAGACCTCGATCAGTACCATGGCACGCATTTCACCATCGCTCATTTGAAAGGTGGCATTTAGCCCGGCAAAGGGTCCTTGCGCGATCACGACTTGATCACCGGCTTTAAATAAAGGGGTCACTTCGTCGGCTACGCTTAATTCGCGCTGTTTAAACAGGTGGATGAGGCCTGAGTCAACGCGGGCGGGTTCGCTGCCAAACACGACTAATTTCGACACACCTAGGGTTGAACGAATCGGCCCCCAGCTTTTGCCGGATAAATTGGTGTCTAACTGGATGAAGAGGTAGCGCGAAAACAAGGGCTCGGCTTGCGTGACGACCGCAGCGCGTCTGACGACTTGTTTTTTATGCATGGGCAAAAAGCACTCATAACCCTGATTGCTGAGGTTAAGCAGCGCCCTAGCCTCTTGCTTGGGTTTGGTATGAATCACGTACCACCAACTGCGAATCTCAACGCTCATCATGCCTTTTATGCGCCAAATGGCTTACAACACTGCTTAAGCTCTATTTTCAGCCATTCAAAGGCGTAAGATGATGTCAAAACTCCGTTTTCTGCTATCTTTGTCATCTTGAAAAGCATTTTTGCGTGAAGCAGGCATTTTTTGCGTTTTAAGCTATCGCCAGGGTACCGAGCTCTGCAGATTTGTGTACCTAATTGGCGTCAAGTAACCTAATAAACACTTATAGTCATCTTTTCTCTGTCTTCATTTTTTGTGAGAGCACCATGAAAAAAGTTCTGAATACCGCGCTATTGGCCTCAGTGCTTGGCCTAGCAGTACAGGTGCAAACGGCAAGCGCCCAAGTGGTGTACTGCACCAGCCCGGGGATACCGGTTCGTTGCGTCGCGCGCCCCGTTGACATTGGCGCACCTGGTGTTGGAGTACTTCCGGGTGTCGGTGTCGGTGCACCGGGCGTGGGCGTTGCACCGGGCGTAGGCGTTGGCGCGCCTGGGGTTGGCGTTGCACCAGGCGTTGGTGCCCCAGGTGTTGGGGTGGCGCCTGGAGTGGGTGCGCCTGGGGTGGGTGCGGCTCCCGGCGTAGGTGCTGGGCGCGCTGGAGTCGGGCGCGGTGGCGTTGGCGTTGATCGCGACGGTGCCGAGGGTCCGGGCGTAGGCCCAAACCGCGGTGGCCCAGTGAACCGAGGCGGTGTCCGGTAACCTGCTCGCCCTTTCATTTAGTTGACTTGAGGCGCTAAAGCCTGTCGCCCAAGCCCTTAACAGGCTGACCAGGCTAGCGCTTCAAGACGCGCGATGACGCTTTTAAGATCAACGTTGAAATGACCTCGCTTCGGGGCTCTTTGAAATGCTCTGCCAGCGCGTCAAGCGCGTTTGAAACATCGCGATCCAAAATCATTTCAAGCCGCTTTGCGCCCGCTTCAAGCCGCTTGCGGCGATGTTCGGCAGTGCGCTCGACTGCAGAGATCGGAGTCTGTAAGCGCGGGCGCCCTCGTCTGGAAAGCCCTGGTAAAAAGGCCTGCCCAGCCAATGCTGCGGCGCTAGGCGACGGCTGAATCTTGTGCGACGGGGTCTTTTTGGGCTTCTTGGCCGACGGTGTGTCGCTTGAGTTAGCAGCAACCTGCCCTACGGGATCCAGCGCAGGCAATTCAAGATCTAAGTCACCAAAGAGCGACTGAGGCGTTGGAGTGATCTTGTTTGTACTCATGATCGTTTTATTATAATTAACCGGATATTAATTATATCTTAAGGCGATAAAATAGGAACAATTGAATAAAAAAACCGGCTTTATTTAAAATCAAACCATATTTCATTTTGGCTGGCTGCATGCCACTCGCTGTTAACTGAAGTGCCACAGACGTTTACTAAAGTTGAATTCAATCAGGATCAGTCTGATCCCCCTCGCCTAACGACCTTTGCAACATCGCCGTGTCGCGCCAGGCGCCAAACTTGTAGCCTACTGCTTTAAACGTACCGGCAAGCTTAAAGCCGTGGCGCTCGTGCAAGCTGACTGAAGCTGCGCTCGCGTCCCCTACTACCGCCATCAACTGTCGATAGCCTTTAGCAGTACAAATCTTGATGATTTTAGCGAGCAAGAGGCTGCCGATGCCTTGGCCGGCCAAGCCCTCTTGTACATACACAGAATCTTCAACCGTAAACCGATAGGCCGGACGCGGGCGATATGGCGTGACGTAGGCGTAGCCCACCACCACCCCGTTTTGTTCAGCTACCAAATAGGGCAAATCTTTAGCCACAACATCTGCGCGACGCTGCCGCATTTCTTCGAGAGTCGGAGGCGTCAACTCAAACGAAGCTGTGCCGTGTAAAACGTGATTCGCATAAATCGCTTGAATGGCCACTACGTCGGCTTCAAGACTATCGCGAATGAGTACTGTTTGGTTAGTAGACGGCATGTTTAGAATTTGTCATTTCGCTCAGCAACCGCCCTTCTGTTCAGGCTCAATAATGGCCCAATCAATTTTGATTGGATTGATTTGTTTGTAACGGTTCCAGTAGACCTCAAACGAACCTTGCTTGGTCGCGCGGTCGAGAAAGGATTGAATGTCAGGGCTGATGCGGTTGCGCATCTCAACCAGGTCGAGCACAACAAGTGCGCCGCAGCGCTTGATCAACTCAGGCGTCACGACTTTGGCTTGGCTGTACAGGCCGTAAGGCAGCACAAGCGGTTGGTATTTTGACAACACCGAAACAGTGCCCGCTGTCCAGGTTTCGCCGATGACGATCTTTAAGGGGCCAAGCTTTTGCTCATCCCAGATTTTATCTAGCGCACTCGCCAGCGGCTGAGCGGGATAATTGGCGCGTGCTTTTTTACCAAGTACATCGGCAATCACCCCGTAATACAACGCCATGCCAACGCCCATCAGCACGTTCAAGATCAAGCCGATCGTCAACACCCGCCCGAGGGTCACTTTTGCATCAATCGCAGGCACCCAGCGCAAGACGTATAAACCAAGCAGCACAAAAAATGCGGTTGCCCAATTCGCATTCAAGGTAATAAATACCGTACCGAGCAGCGTGGTCAATATCATCGGCCCCAGAGCTGCAAAGCTAATAAAGCGCCATTCAGAATTTTGGGTCATCGGGATTGACGCGGCTGGATTTTGCGCTTTTTCTTTGAAACCAAAGCGCAGCACCAACAAGGCGATCAGCACAGGCGAAAGCTTGCCCGCCTGACTCGCCAAGAAGCTCACAACACGCTTGAAATGATTGACCTCTGCCCCAACCTGCTTTTGCATGTATTGCAAAGTGGGCGCATTTTCGCGCAGCATCCATTCAATGTGCGGGATCAAGGCAATACCGCCCGCCACAATCGCCAAAACAATCCCCACGATGGCAAAGCGATTGCGGCTGCGAACATCTTGCAACAACCACACCCCCATCACGGCGAACCAAATACCCGCACTATATTTAGTGAGCAGGCACACGGTGGCAGCGACCCCCACCAACACCCAGCGCCACCATTGCGGCTGGCGCATCGCCAGTAGTAATGCCCAAATAAACAACGCGGTAGGAAAAAGCTGCAACAAGTTCGAGCTGACCTGCAAACCGTTGATATTGTGATACACAATCAAGCTGGTGAAGACCACAGCCATTAAGGCGCGTGCGGGGCTCACGCACAGCAAACTGATCCGCCAAACGACCAGCAGCATTAAGGCCACATTGGCTTGACCTGCTACATAAGTCACCCAAAACGAGCGTCCAAACCCAGCGGCCCACGCGTGCACCCACCAGGTGCCGATTGGCCCAAACTTTGGGTAACCCCAGGCTGGCGACTGCATCCAGAAAAGCTCTTCGACGCTGTCTTTGTGTGGAGCGGTGTAACTGATCATCGCCATCACCGCCCAAAACACAGCATTAAATGCGATGTAGGCCAGGGTCAGGCGAGCTACCTGGCGTGAGTCGCTTGGATCAATGCGGCTTAAGGCGTTATCAATACTGTTGCAGATCGCTAGATTTTTAAACATTGATTGGCTATGGTCATTTACTTCGGTTTATTCAAAGAGTGCATTTTACGAAGGCAGTCCGCTTCACTCAAAGAGCTAGCTTTATACAAATAGCCCGCCTCGCTCGAACCGATCACGTATAGTCAATCATCCGGTTCAGTTTAATTAGCTTACACACCCGTTTTGATCAGTTCAAGCACGGCTTGAGCAAACACTCCCGGCACTTCTTGCGGCATATTGTGCCCCACACCGGGCACCACACGGTGCGAGCGCGGCCCTGTAAACCGTTTAGCGCTCGCCTCTGGTTTAGACGGCGGACGCACGCCATCATCAGCACCATCAAATGTGATGGTTGGCACACTAATCACGGGTTCGGCCGCTAAGCGACGCTCGATGTCAGCGTAGGCCGGGTCGCCCGCGACCAAACCAAAGCGATGGCGATACGAATGAATCACCACATCAACAAAGTCAGGATGATCAAACGATGAAGCGCTACGTGCGAACGTTGCATCATCAAAACCCCAGGTGGGCGACCACAAACGCCAAAGCAAGCGAATCAAACCTTGCCTATCTTGCTGCAAGCCGGCACGGCCCCGTTCGCTATGAAAATAATACTGGTACCACATCTGATACTCTCGCTCGGGCTTGTCGGGCACTAGCGCTTGGGCGATATTTTGAATGTTGTAGCTATTAAACGAGACAAGCCCTTTACAACGCTCGGGCCAACACGCGGCCACCACGCAAGCGGCTCGTCCACCCCAATCGTAGCCTGCTAAATAAGCGCTGGGAATCTGCAAGGCATCCATCAACGCCAACAAATCTGCCCCTAAAGCGGCCTGCTCACCCGAGCGTGGCGTGGTTGTATCCAAAAACGTCGTAGATCCGTAGCCTCGCAAGTACGGCACAATCACGCGGCATCCGGCTGCAGCCAAAAGCGGCGCGACCTCAGCATAGGCTTGAATGTCGTACGGAAACCCGTGCATCAAAAAGACCGGGGTCCCAGCAGCAGGGCCCGACTCGGCGTAGCCGATGTTTAAAACGCCTGCATGGATTTGCTTAATGGGCATGTTTTATAAAAACCGTGATGAATAACTGATTTTATAAGGAAATGATCGATTTTATGACTAGGGTCGTAACCTAAGGAGTGTGACGCACCTCAGCGCACCTATAGTAAACCCGCTAACGGTGAGGAAGAAACTTCAAATATTCTGTGATTTCGCCAGACTCCGAACTTAACGGTATCATGGGCAGAGTTTAAAAAAAATGACAATTAAAAATACGAAAAGACGCATCTCGTGTCTTTGAGACAAATAGCATAACTGACCCAAAGGAAACCATACATGTTGCAGCGCTTGACCATACTAAGCTCCTTAGTGATTTCGATTTTTGTCACGACTACAAACGTGGTCCAGGCACAGACATATCCCACTCAACCAATCAAGATGGTGGTAGCGTTTCCTGCAGGTGGCACCACTGATCTTTTGGCTCGCGTATTTGCCAGAAAAATGTCAGAGCTTTTAAATCAACCGGTCACTGTTGAAAATCGCACTGGGGCCGGTGGGATCATTGGCACCGAATTTGTGGCGCGTGCTGCACCCGATGGCCAAGTCATCATGTTGGGTACCGTTGGCACGATGTCTGTGAACCAAAGTCTGTATAAAAAATTACCCTACGACGTTGAAAAGGATTTTGTGCCGATCACGCTATTGGCCACACTGCCCAATATCTTGTTAATTAACCCGCTATTACCGTTCAAAAATATCAAAGAATTAATTGCCTTCGCTAAAGCCAATCCGGGCAAGTTGACCTATGCCTCGGCAGGCACGGGCACAGCCTCGTTTCTTGCCGGAGAACTATTTAAACAAGAGGCCGGCGTCGAGATTACGCACGTGCCCTATCGCGGCAGCGCCCCGGCCTTAAATGATTTGATGGCAGGCCACGTTTCAATTGGTTTTGATTATCCGCCCAGCAGTTTGCCGTTTGTAACAAGTGGCAAATTGAAAGCGCTTGGAGTCACGAGCCTGACGCGCGTGAAAGTCACCCCAGACGTCCCAACACTGAATGAGGATGGGCTATCTGGTTTTAATCTATTGACCTGGTACGGCGTATTTGCACCTAAGGGCACTTCGTCAGAAATCGTCAACAAACTTCAAAGCACGATGGCCGAAGCCGCAAAAGCGCCCGATGTCATCAAACGCATGGATGAGTTAGCCGTGGATATGGTGGTGAACAGCCCTGCAGAATTTACCAAATTTCACCGAGCAGACGTTGCAACCTGGGCTAAATTTATTAAAGATAAGAACATCAAGATTGAAGAGTAAAGGTTTAAAAAACTTAAGCTTAGTGTTTAACTCAACAACGAGAGATTCAAAAGGTGTCTGAATTGCGTAAATTTCAGACACCTTAGCGTTTTAGTAGTCACTGTATTTTCTTAATGACTCTTGGAGCGATACCATGTGCCTTATTTGCAATGATGAAAGTGCAGTTCACGAAAACACGAACGAACCCAAAGCGACACGCAGGTCTTTACTCAAGTATTTTGGCGCGGCTCCCTTCATGGTGGGGGGGCTTGGCCTAAACCTAACAGCCAATGCTCAGTCTGCTAAAGCTCTTCCGAGCCCAGATAATGTGTTGACACCTGACCAAGCATTGAAACGCGTCATCGCAGGAAATCAGCGCTACGTCAGCGGCGCAACGACCTCAACAAGTTTCCAGACTTCGTCTGCAAATTTTGCTAAAGCACAAAACCCCTTTGTCTCGATACTGTCTTGCGCAGACTCACGGGTCAGTCCCGAAAGCACTGTTGATGAAGACCGTGGAGATGTGTTCGTCACGCGTGTCGCGGGCAACTATGTATCGATTGATATCCTCGCAAGCCTAGAGTATGGCTCAGGCGTGTTAGGCGTGCCCTTGATCATTGTGCTTGGTCACTCTGATTGCGGTGCGATGAAAGCCACCATCAAAGCAAAAAAAGAGAATGCTGCATTTCCTGGGCATATACAGGTCATTACAACTGCCTTGGGCGAAGCAGTCGATGTCGCAGACAAAATGCCAGGCGATTTGCTCGAGAACACCACCAACGCAAATATCAAACTCAACGTTGAGCGCCTAAGGGCCGCCACCCCAATCCTGCGTGGCCTGGTCGCTCAGGGCAAACTCAAAGTTGTTGGGATGCTTTACAACTTGAAGACAGGCAAGCTTGAGTTGGTAGCTTAGTCGCAAGGCATTCTCTTAAAAAGAAGATCATGCCGTCAAGACGAGTAGTGGCAGCTCGAAGTCCTACAACGTCTTAGTGTTCGTTATTCCCACTCAATCGTCGCAGGCGGCTTACTAGACACGTCGTACACCACGCGGTTAATGCCGCGCACTTCATTAATAATGCGCGACGAGACCTTACCTAACAAGGGGTAAGGTAATGGCGCCCAATCTGCGGTCATAAAGTCAGAGGTTTGCACGGCGCGAAGCGCCACAACATAATCGTAGGTTCGCCCGTCACCCATCACGCCCACTGACTTTACGGGCAAGAACACTGCAAAGGCTTGCGAGGTTAGGTCGTACCAGCTTTGTTTGGTTTCAGGATCGATGGTGTTGCGTAATTCTTCGATAAAGATCGCGTCGGCGCGGCGTAGCAGATCTGCAAATTCAGTTGTGACTGCGCCCAAGATACGCACGCCTAAGCCTGGGCCTGGAAACGGATGGCGGTACACCATGCCGTGTGGCAAGCCCAAGGCCACACCTAACTTGCGGACTTCGTCTTTGAACAATTCGCGC
>JBIIWK010000135.1:0-8841 GCA_044338955.1 Burkholderiaceae bacterium | reverse complement strand
GCCTTGCCCAAAGTTCACGCGATGGGTCGTCAGGTGGGTGATGTAGAGGCCAAGCGCGACGAGGACGTAAATCGCCCCCATCGCCAGGCCGCCCGACAGCACCTGGATCAGGTTGCCGAGCTCCATCTTAGTATTTCAAACGGGTAACAACACCATTTTTCCAGACGCCTAAGAAGACGTTTTCGTAGTCAAGGCATTCGTGATCCGTTGCGCTGAAGGGTTTGGCGGGTGTGGCTGAAACCGCCTCAATGCCAGAGATGTTTTCAATGGCGTTGCGAATGGCTTCAGGATCTGCTTTGCCGACTTGATTAACGGCTTTAAAGACGATTTGCGCAGCGTCGTACCCTAACGAGGTGACGACAGGCCAACGATAGTCTTTACCGTATTCTTTTTGCATGCGCTCGTCAAAACTTTTAGCGCGTGGTGTGCCGATGTCAAGTGCCTGGCCCATCACAGTGCCTTCGATGGCGTCTTTGCCAACAATCTCAAGAACCTTTTGTGATGACAAACCCCAGTTACCCGCTACAACAGGCTTGTAGTTGATGCGTGGCATTGGACGGAAAGGCAACTCAAACGATTCGTGAAAATTCAAGACCAGCTCAGCTTTAGCATCACGCAGTTTGACCATCTGTGGGGTCAGGTCGTTGACGCCTGGAGCTGCTGCTTCAATCGCGACTAATTCAATACCACGCTTTTTGAGGCCCTCTTGGATCTCTTTGGCTGCGAAGTTGCCATAGCCCGTGGTTGAGTGCACTAAGCCGATGCGCTTAAAGTTTTTGGCGCCCCAGTCAAGCATCTGATCGATCTGAAACTTTTCAACCATTGAGCATCTGAAGATGTAGCTGGGCTTTTCGTTAATGAATTGGGTGGTGATGTTGGTGGCAATGCCAGGGCCCGCCATCAAAGGGATACCAGCCTTTTGCAAGATCGGTGCCATCGCCAACACGTTACCGCTACTGACCGTACCGATCACGACAGGCACTTTGTCATTTTGGATGAGACGTTGCGCTAAAGAAACCGCACGCTGTGGATTGGCTTCGTCGTCATAAACGACCAGTTCAATTTTTGTCTTGCCACCGGCTGCTTGATAATCTTTGAGTGCAAGCTTAATACCCTGTAGGTACGACTCGCCAAAGTCAACGATCGCTGGTGGGCCACTTAGGCCCTGGATAACACCCACTTTGACTTGCGCAAGCGACGTGGCTGCGCAAGTGATAAAGGCTGAGGCGAGTGCGACTTGCCAGATGCTGCGTTTGAAGGTTGTTTTCATTTTTTGTCTCCGGATGAATATCTTCTTTATCGGGCCCGCTGCGATGCTCGCCTATCGGGCTAGATGCTCGTGCCAAACTGTATATCAGGCCTACTGTGTTTTTCGATTATCTGGCCTGATGCTTGTACAAAACTCTACTATATTTTTTTACAAATACAACCCCCTAATTACCCTTAAAGTTCGCTTCGCGACGCTCTTTAAATGAGGTGACGCCTTCTTCAAGGTCTGCCGTAAAAGCGACATCTCTAAACGAACGCGACTCCCATTTCAAGGCTTCTTCCATGTGCATGCCCATCGAGCGCCGCACGACTTCTTTGGCAAAGCGGTGCGACAAAGGTGCACGCGTGGCAAGCATCGCAGCGTAATCCAAGCTCTTTTGTAGCAACTCGGCTTGTGGGTAAATGCGATTGACCAAGCCAATGCGATAGGCGTGTTCAGCATCAACACGCTCGCCCGATAAGATGATCTCCATCGCGTGGCCCATGCCAACGATCTGCGGCAAACGAATCAAGCCACCATCGCAGGCATGAAACCCCCACTTAGCGTCTTGCAGGGCAAACTCAGCATTGGGTGAGCAAAAGCGTAGATCGCAGGCAAGCGACAACTCAAAGCCCCCCGAAATCGCAAAACCATTCACAGCTGCGACAATGGGCTTATCGATATCAAGGTTGCGCGTGATGCCGCCAAAGCCTGGGCCGTTGGTGTATTTTTTACGAAACTCTTGCGCCGGTGCGCGGGCAAAATCGATGGTGTAGTTTTTTAAGTCGGCGCCCGCGCAAAACGCTTTGTCGCCCGCGCCTGTAATCACTGCGGCGCGTGCCGAGTCATCATTGTCAAACTCGTGCCACACGGCCACAAGCTCATCGTTAGCAGCAAAATTTAACGAATTCATTTTGTCGGCGCGATTGATGGTGATCAGTCGCACTGAGCCGTGTTTTTCATAAGAGATATCAGACATTCTTTTGCACTCTAAAGGTGGGTGTGACTGGGCCCGTTGGCTCGGTCACGGTGGTAGGTACGGCAACGACACGGTCGCCCAACTGATCGCCGTCTTCGGGCAAAAAGCGACCGGTGACCCGAAAGCCGTTATCCAGGTCAAAGACGCCCACGTGATACATGCCGTCGGCCTTAAAACGTAAGGGCGGTTTGCGCACGGTTGTCCAACTCACCAGCTTGCCGACACCAGCAATCTGTACCGGATTCATTTCACTGGCCAAGCATTTCGCGCAGGTGTTAATGCAGGCAGCATCCAGTGTGCCGCATTTGGCGCATTGGTGAAACGTCAGCAGCTCTGGCTTAAAAAGGGTTGAATTCGACATGATTAATCGCGCCCTAAAATGTTCACGGTGCAGGCAACACCGGTGCCGCCTAAGTTATGCGTCATACCGATACGTGCATTAGCGACTTGGTTGGTATGCTCGCCACGCAGTTGCTTGACCACTTCGTAGATTTGACCGATGCCGGTTGCGCCCACGGGGTGCCCCTTAGCAAGCAAACCACCGCTTGGGTTAATGGCCACATCACCTTGCATGCCGGTGCGGCCTTCGGCGGCCCATTTGCCACCCAGGCCACGAGGCACCAAGCCTAAGTCTTCGCTATCGATAATCTCGGCGATCGAAAAGCAGTCATGCAATTCGCAGACATCAATATCTTTAGCTTTTAGCCCTGATTGCTCGTAGGCTTTTTGTGCGGCGATGACGGTGGCTTCAAACGAACACAGGTCAGGGTGATTGGCGATACGCGGTGAGCCACTGGTTTGCGCTGAGGCCAGAACACGAATTTTGTTTTGTCGTGCCTGAGTTGATAACAAAGGCTCGGCGCACAGCACAATTGCTGCGGCACCATCGCTGGCGGGGCAGCAGTCGAACATTTGTAAGGGGTCAGCGATCATGGCTGACGCACAAATTTGTTCAAGGGTTAACGATGCGCCCATTTGCGCCAGTGGGTTCTTCAAACCATTGGCTTTGTTTTTGATCACGACCGAGGCAATATCCTCACGCGTAGTGCCGTACTGATTGGCATGAATTCGCCAAGCCATGCCAAACAGACCCGGAAACGTCAGGCCACTGGGACCATCGTTTTCGTTATCCATGGCGCAGTTCAAGGCCGAGGTCACTTCAGCGGTTGAGGCGTGAGTCATTTTCTCAACGCCCACCACCATCACGGCGTCGCACATGCCACTGGCGATCGCGATCCAGGCGTGCCTAAAGGCGATGCCGCCTGACGCGCAGGCGCCTTCGACTTTGGTGCAGGGGATGTTGCCTAACCCTAAACGCTCGCCCACGATGCCAGCCAAGACTTCTTTGCCGGTGAGTGGGCCGCTGATGAAGTTACCTAAATACAAGGCACCGATGCGCTCGCGATCAATGCCCGATTCAACGATGGCACGTGCCGCGGCCTCAACGGCCAACGATTCAATCGGTGTGGCAATGTGCTTGCCAAAGCTTGTCGAACCGATACCCGCTACAAAGACGTCACGCATGATTATTTTCCTTTGGCGAGTTGCTTGCGCAGCTCTGTTTTAAGAATTTTTCCGTAATTGTTTTTTGGCAAATCGTCGCTAAAAAAGTATTCGCGTGGACGCTTAAAACGCGCCATGTTGTCCAGGCACAAGGTATCCATTTCGTCGGTGGTGATGGTCATGCCAGGCTTGACGACGACAAAGGCAACGGGCTCTTCTCCTAGGTCCGGTTCTTCGCGACCCACTACCGACACCTCTGCTAAGGCTGGGTGACGCAACAGCACTTCTTCGATTTCGCGCGGATAAATGTTTGAGCCACCGCGAATGATCATGTCTTTTGAGCGATCACGTAGGGTGAGGTAACCTTTGGCATCCATGGTGCCGATGTCGCCAGTCCAAAGCCAGCCGTCTTTGATGGCAGAAGCAGTGGCTTTGGGGTTGTTCCAGTAGCCCAGCATGCGGGTATCGCTGCGCGAGACCACTTCGCCGAGTTCACCTGGGGGCAACTCTTTGCCGTCTTGACCGACCACTCGCACTTCAACACCAGTACGTGCCGTGCCGCAAGACGCCAAGCGCGCCATGTGTGCCGCATCACGCGGCCCTTCATGGTCCATCTTAGACAATGCGGTCATGGTCATGGGGCTTTCGCCTTGTCCGTAAATCTGTACCAGGCGTGGCCCAAGTAAATCAAGCGTCTGCACCAAGTCGCTGACGTACATCGGACCGCCACCATAAAACACGGTCAGCAAGTTGCCTGCGGGGTTTTTGATACCCTCAGCCGAGCGAATCATGCGCGAGAGCATGGTGGGTGCGGCAAACAAGGTGACATCTGGATACTGTTGCAAGGCTTCGAAGACCAGATCGGTGCTGAAGCTTGCTTCAATCACTTGATGCCCGCCACCAAATAAATGCGGTAGGGCATAGAGCCCAGCGCCATGCGAAAGCGGTGCCACATGCAACATGGTTTGGCCCGGGCGCACACAGTCGACATCGGCGCCGTATTGCAAGCTCATGGTCATCAGGTTGCGGTGCGATAGCATCGCGCCTTTTGGGACACCGGTGGTGCCACTGGTATAAAAAATCCAGGCAAGATCGTCGGGCAACATCGAGGCGCACGGCACTGGTGCTGAGCGTACATAACCTTCATAGGCGTCGTCGTCCACCACAACGATTTGCCGTTGACCGGGCAAGTCAGCAAGTGCTTCGGCCAGCCCGGCGTACAAAGAGGCGCTGGTGAAAATCACGGCTGCACCAGAATCTAAGGCAATTGGTTTCACTTCGCGCGGGTGCAGTTTTGCGTTCACTGGCACAGCACAGAGCCCCGCAGTCCAAGTGGCAAACAGCACCTCGATAAACGCGTTGCGGTTTTCCATGCACAGGATCACGCGCGCGCCGGGCGCAAGATGCAGGGTGTTAAGCAAGCCACCGGCCAGACCATGCACACGTTGTGCGAGTTGGCCATAGGTCAGTATTTGTTTACCGCAAGTCAGCGCCTTGAGCTCAGGATGGCTGAGTGCGCGTGAAAGAAAGGATTTCGCAATGTTCATCAGACTTTTTAATTTTTTTAAAGTTCAGATTTTGGGATTGTCGCCTGAGATGATCATATCGCAAAAAAAGAGGTTGCCTGTTTGTTGATGTAAGCCAAGATATGATTTCAATGCTTTGATTGTCGCCTCAAACGATCGTCGCCTAGATGTAAAAAGCCCCAAACAATTGAATGGGTATTCAACGTTTTGGGGCTCTTTAAAGCGCTTTCGTTTTTTGGCTTTTGGTGTAGCCTCAGCGCTGTGGCATCTCGATTTTGACTTCAAGCACTTCAAGGCTATCTTGTCGTTCAAGATTGACCTTGATGTCTTCGGGATTGATCTTGACGTACTTAGAAATGACTGCGATCAATTCGCGTTGCAGCGCCGGCAGGTAGTCAGGCGTGGCACTTTGCCCATCGCGTTCATGGGCCAAAATAATCTGCAGACGCTCTTTGGCAACGCTGGCGGTCTTTTTTTTCTCGCCAAGCAAAAAAGACAGAAAAGACATCATTTTCCTCCAAACAGGCGCTTAAATAGGCCTGGCTTTTCGTAGTCGACAAAGCGAAGTGGCTTCTCTTCGCCCAGATAGCGGGCGACCACATCGCGATACGCCTCAGAGACATCGGTGTTTTCGAGATGGATCGCGGGCAAGCCCTGATTAGACGCCTGCAAAACAGACTCAGACTCGGGGATCACGCCAATCAGTTTGATGCGTAAGATGTCTTCGATGTCTTTGAGCGAGAGCATCTCGCCGTCTTCAACGCGTTTAGGGTTGTAGCGGGTGAGCAGCAGGTATTCTTTGATCGGTTCGTCAGCCTCGATGGCACGACGCGATTTTGAAGCCAAAATACCCAGGATACGATCCGAGTCACGCACCGAAGACACTTCGGGGTTTGTCACCACCAGCGCGTCATCAGCAAAATAGGCCGCTAACAAGGCACCCGTTTCAATACCTGCGGGCGAATCGCACACAATGTAATCAAAGCCCATCTCTTTGAGGTCGTTGATGACTTTCTCGACGCCCTCTTGTGACAGCGCATCTTTGTCACGTGTTTGCGAGGCGGGCAAGACAAACAGGTTGTCGCAGTTTTTATCTTTGATCAAGGCCTGATTCAGCGTGGCTTCGCCTTGAATCACATTGACAAAGTCATATACGACACGTCGCTCGCAGCCCATGATCAGATCAAGGTTGCGCAAGCCCACATCAAAATCGATCACGGCAGTTTTAAAACCACGCAGGGCCAAGCCCGATGAAAAACTGGCGCTGGTGGTGGTTTTACCCACACCACCTTTTCCTGAGGTCACCACTACGATACGTGTCATGACTGACTAACCCTTATGTAAAACTGCAGTATTTCACTGAAAATAAATGGGTGAAGCAATAGCGGTACAAATTGAACGACTATTTTTCAAGAGGCGTCAGATGCAACGCGTCTTTTTGTAGCTGAATCACGGCCGGACGCTGGTGCAGTTCGGCGGGTAACTTAGAATCAATCACACGATAAATACCAGCAACTGCGACCAGCTCGGCGTCAAGCCCGGTGGTGAAGATACGAGCCGCCGTGTCGCCACGCGCACCCGCCATGGCTTTGCCACGCAGCGGGCCGTAAACATGAATATTGCCATCGGCGATGACTTCGGCGCCGCGGCTGACCACGCCTACGACGATCAAGTCACTTTGGCGGGCGTATACCCGCTGACCCGAGCGTAAGGGGCCGCGCACCACCATGGTGGGGGCAGCGTTTGGGCTGTCGGTGTTTGACGCCATGCTTGCCGCCAGTGTTGCGCCAGCTTCATCCGCTGCCGCCGGCGCCGGTACGTTTGCCGTCACAGGTTCAACGACCGAGGCCGCGGTTTTTGTCTCTGAGGCGTTGCGTACTGGGCTTGTGGATAAGTCAACCGCAGTCAACCCACAGGCTTTGGCTGCGATCAGGTTATCGCCTTGCGCCACCACGCCAATCACCGGCAGGCGGTGATCTGCAAAGGCCTTGAGCAACGGCACCCAGTCAACAACCTCGTCGACCGAACTCGCATCAATGACGACGGGTTCGTTTTCAAAAAAAGCACCAGCGTCAGCCATGCGTTTTTTAAGCGCCTTAATGAGCGATTGCGTATCGGCGTGCTGCAGAACGACACGAATCGCGTAGAGCGTCGCACTTTTAAAATCGAGGGCTGAAATTTCGGTCGTCATGGCTAAGAATAATAACTCAGACGCCCGCAGCCCATGTGTCTTTTAGCGTTGTGACACGATTAAAAACAGGCTGTTCAAGGCTCGAGTCAACCGAGTCGACAGCAAAGTAGCCCAGGCGTTCAAACTGCGAGACCACGCCAGCGGTGGCAACCGTACCCGGCTCAAGCCAGGCCTTGACGCTTTGCACCGAATTTGGGTTCAGACAGGTTAAAAAGTCGTTGTCGCCCGCATCCGGAAAAGGTTGTAAAAACAGACGGTCGTATAGCCGAATTTCAGCGGGGATCGCTTGCGCCGCACTGATCCAGGTGACTGTGCCTTTCACCTTGACCGCATTTGAGCCCGCGGTGCCACTTTTGGTGTCTGGGTTGTACTCGGCATGCACTTCAGTCACTTTTCCTGAGGCATCCTTAATAAAACCTGTGCAGGTGACGACATAACCGTACTTCAGGCGCACCGAATTGCCCGGAAACAACCTGAAGTACTTGGGCGGCGGTACCTCGGCGAAGTCTTCTTGCTCAATCCATAGCTCACGGGTAAATCCAAACTGACGCTGACCCGCCTGTGGGTCGTGCGGGTTACGCGGTGCCTGACACGGCTCGACCTGACCTTCGGGAAAATTAGTAATCACTAGTTTTAGGGGGTCGAGGATGGCCACTGAGCGGGGTGCAACCGGGTCTTGCACTTCGCGTAACGCCTGGTCCAATAAGCTGTAGTCAATACGCGCGTTATTTTTAGACACACCGGTACGGTCACAGAACAAGCGTAACGCTTCGGGTGTGTAGCCGCGGCGACGCAATCCCACAATCGTTGGCATACGCGGGTCGTCCCAGCCGGTTACGTGCCCTTCTTTGACGAGTTGCAGCAACTTGCGTTTGCTGGTCACGATGTAGCTCATGTTGAGCCGCGCAAATTCGTACTGATGGGGTAGAGGGGCTGCCAACTTGCCAAGTTCGTTCAGGCGATTCAGTACCCAATCGTAAAAAGGGCGTTGATCTTCAAACTCGAGCGTGCAGATGCTGTGCGTAATCCCTTCGAGCGCGTCTTCGATTGGGTGGGCAAAGGCGTACATCGGATAAATGCACCATTGGTCACCGGTGCGGTGGTGGGTGGCGTGCCGGATCCGGTACAAGACGGGGTCACGCATATTGATGTTGGGTGACGCCATATCAATTTTTGCGCGTAACGCCATACTGCCGTCCGCATGCTTACCGTCGCGCATTTCGTGCAGCAAACGCACAGAGTCAGCGGTGGGGCGTTCGCGCCAGGACGAATTTTGACCTGCTTCGGTGAGTGTGCCGCGCATCGCGCGCATTTGCTCGGGGCTTTGCTCGTCAACATAGGCATGACCGGCTTGGATCAATGCCAAGGCGCAGTCGTACATCACACCAAAATA
>JBIIWK010000134.1:0-8877 GCA_044338955.1 Burkholderiaceae bacterium | reverse complement strand
ACAAAAATAGCGATTTAAAACTACGCACGGTACCGTTCACGGGCGGCAGCGGCGAGGCCTTGTTAGCGCTGCTCGGCAATCGAGTTGAAGCGACTCTTTTTACAGGTGCCGTCGGTATCCCAGGGCAAGTGCAAGCGGGTAAAGTTCGGGTGCTAGCTGTCTTTAAAAAGGGGGTCTATGACCCCGTACCAGAGGCCACATCCACCATTGATCAAGGCTACCTCACCACGCTGTCTGCCCAGTTTTATGTCATGGCGCCCAAAGGCTTGCCTAAAGAGGTGCTCGATAAATTGGTCAGTGCCTCAACCCAAGTCATCAACAGCCCTGAATTTGCGACGTTTGCAAAAGAAGGCTATGCGCTCGACCCAAAAAGCCCCGAGGCGCTCAGCGCAGAAATCGTGCGCGATACGCAGACCTTTACCGAGTTGTTAAAGCTGCTAGATCAAAAACCTTAAAAAGCTAAACATGACCGGTCACTCGATTTCAAAACGTACGGCATACCTGTCAACTGGCGGCTTGGGCCTCTTGCTTTCAGCCGGCTATCTTGCGATGGCCATGCAACTGCCCTTTGGCGAAATGGATGCGCCAGGGGCTGGGCTTTTTCCGATCTTGGTGGGAGCCATTTTATGTTTCGCCAGCCTGGCCACCGTCTGGGAGGGCTGGAAATCACCTCGCGTTGAAGGTATTGAATTGCCGAGCGGGCAAGACCGCACCCGCTTGTTGAAACTCATTGCTTTACTCGCGCTGTACTTTTCAGCGATGCCTTGGTTAGGCTACTCACTCAGCAGCTGGGCCTTCGCGACGCTCTTGATGCGTTTATTGTCAACGCTTGCATGGGTACGTTGCGGCGTCTACTCTGCGGTGATGACAGGCGTAATCTATTTTTGCTTTATTTATTTGTTAAAAGTTCCGATGCCGTCGTTTGCATTCTCATTTTAAAAAAATAATAGGTCACGATTCTCATGGACGCACTTGACGGAATTTTTTACGGACTCAGCGTTGCGTTTACCTTTAACAATTTGCTGGCTGCGCTTGTTGGCGCGCTCGCCGGAACCTTGATTGGCGTCTTGCCTGGCTTGGGCCCCACTGCGGGCATTGCCATGATATTGCCGCTGAGCTATTCGCTCGATCCAACCAGCGGTCTGATTATGATGGCAGGTATGTTTTATGGAGCGATGTACGGCGGTTCGACCACGGCGATTCTAGTCAATATGCCGGGCGAGTCGGCCTCTGTGATTACCTGTCTTGATGGCTACAAACTTACAAAAAAAGGGCGTGCAGGCGCGGTCTTAACAATTGTGGCCGCCGGCTCATTTGTAGGAGGCGTGATCTCTGTAATGGGCGTGATGCTTTTTGCGCCAGCCTTAGCCGAGGTAGGTTTATTGTTCGGTCCTGCAGAATTTTTTGCTTTAACTGCGGGGGGATTGCTGCTGTTTTCAAGAATCTCAGGCGGTTCACTGGCGGCGGGTATTTTTCCGATGGCGATTGGCCTGATGCTCAGCACCGTCGGACAAGAAGCCGTGACGGGTCAAGATCGCTTTACCTTTGGTATCGCTGAATTAACACTGGGTGTTGAGTTGGTGGCACTGGTTGTTGGGCTGTACGGCATTGCCGAGATCATGAGTGTGGTCGAGACCCTGCAGAAACAGGTCAAGCCTTTACCGGTAAAGCTGCGTGATATGTTTCCCTCACGTCAAGAGTGGAGCCGCTCTGCCGGACCCTTTGGGCGCGGCACAGTTTTAGGTTTTATCTTTGGCTTATTACCTGGCCCCTCTGCGACGCTTGCAAGCTTTGCCGCCTATCGCCTCGAAAAAGGGGTTTCAAAATACAAACATGAATTGGGTGAGGGTGCAATTGAAGGCGTTGCGGGCCCAGAGACCGCCAACAATGCTGCAGCCACGTCATCGATGGTGCCGTTACTCGCGCTTGGAATCCCGTTTGGCCCTGTCACGGCCTTGATGCTAGCCGCGATGATGGTGCATGGTGTACAGCCAGGCCCGATGATGATGAGCGCGCATCCTCAAGTCTTTTGGGGTGTGATTGCCTCGATGTTGGTCGGCAATGTGATGCTTGTAATTTTAAATGTACCTCTCGTCAGCGTTTGGGTTAGTTTGCTGCGTGTACCGAATCATATTTTCTTACCCATCATTTTAATGATGGCGGCGATTGGCTGCTACAGCGTGCGCAACAGTATGCTTGATGTAGGTATGCTGTTGGTCGTGGCCTTGATCGGCTACACCTTGCGTAAGCTTGAGTTTCAATTAGCGCCGATGGTCGTTGGCTTGGTGCTCGGTCCTTTGATCGAAAAACATCTGCGCGAAGGGCTATTTATGAGCCTGGGTGAAATCTCGGTTTTTTATACTAGCCCAATTGCGATTGTCATTTGGGTATTAGTGATCGTCGTGCTACTGCTTGAGCCGCTACGCCAACTGGTAGCACGTATGCTGGGGATCAAAATCAAAAAAATTATTCCAGAGAGTTCTGAATGAAAAACATACTCGAACCTGTTCGTTTTCGTAATGGTGTTTGGGCGCCAAACCGATTAGCTCTCGCCGCACTCACCAATTCGCAGAGCCACGCTAACGGCACGCTTAGCGATGAAGAGCTGCACTGGTTAAACCTTCGGGCTGACGGCGGCTTTGGAATCATCACGTCATGCGCAGCACACGTTTCCAAGCTTGGTCAAGGCTGGCCCGGTGCGCTTGGAATTTCTGATGATGCGCAACTGCTGGGCTTAACGCGGCTTGCCGATGAAATGCATCAACGCAAAAGTCTAGCGTTGATGCAGATTTTTCATGGTGGCCTACGCGCCGATCAAACTGTTTGTGGGGGGCAGCCGATTAGCGCAAATGATGGTGGTCCGACTGGGGCTAGAGCTGCCACCGAGCAAGATCTTGAACAGGTCATCGAAGACTTTGCACAAGCGGCTGTACGTGCACACGCGGCAAAGATGGACGGCATTGAAATTCATGGCGCGCATGGCTATCTATTCACGCAGTTTTTAAGTGCTACCGAAAATAGCCGCACCGATCAATGGGGTGGCTCGTACGAAAATCGTGCACGGCTCTTACGAAGAACAATGCAATCGGTACGTGCCCGAGTGCCTAAGGACTTTATCGTAGGCGTTCGGATCTCACCTGAAGATGGCGGTAACGCCCGCGGCATTGATTTGGACGAAAGCCTACAACTCGCGAAATGGCTCGCCGATGATGGTATTGATTTCTTACATATGTCTTTGTGGGACGCCTTTAAACCGTCGATCAAACGACCTGCTGAACACCCACTCGATATTTTTAAGCGCGTGATACCTGCCGATCTGCCAATATTTGCCGCAGGCCATATCTGGGATCGCAACGATGCTCAAAAAGTATTAGATCTTGGCGCCGATGTCATTGCCTTGGGTCGCTCGGCAATTTTGAATCCTAATTGGCCCAAAGATATCGTCGACCCAGCTTGGCAACCCAAGCGCTTACCCACGACACCAGAGCATTTGTCGAGCGTGGGTTTGCAGCCTGTGTTTATCAATCGGTTGCGGGTACGACCAGGGTTTTTTGTTGATTGATGTGTCACATTGCGCTGAGTAACGCCGCACGCTGACAGCGCGCCTGTGACAGAACGTACTAGCGACTCGCAAATCACCGCGTAGCGCCGTAGGAATCCCCGCCCTTTAGGGCGGGGATGATGTCAAGTCGACTGGCCCACTTTGGGCACCTTGACCCAACCTGGGTCTAGCCCGATCGTACCTTGCGCGGCTAGTGCCTTGATCTGTTCTTCAGTAAAGCCCGCCGCCGCCATCACTTCAGCTGTGTGCTGGCCTAACCGCGGCGGTGGAAGACGAATCTCACCCGGCGAGTCACTGAATTTGATTGGCAAACCCGCCATTGCGATTTTGCCCAATCCTTCAAGATCCATCTCATGCACCATGTCGCGCGCCAACACTTGCGGTTGCACAACAACCTTATCGATCGTATTCACTGGCGAACACGGGACATCTTGTTCAAGCAAGCGCGCCTGCCAATGCGCGAGGGGTTGGGTGATGATGATGTCGCCAATCATTTGAATCAACAGAGGGCGGTTCAGCGAGCGCATCTCAGGATTCACAAATCTTGGATCGTCGACCCACTCAGGTCTTTCAAGTACGGTGCATAAGCCTTTCCACATCCGTTGATTAAAAGACGAAATGACCAGCCACTGATCGCTTGCTTGATACGCACGATACGTTGGGCTACCGAGCGAGCCACTGCCGCTGGGGCCTGGCACTTCACCACTTGAAAAATAACGGGTAAAGAACTGTGCCAGCATCGACATATGGCCTTCAAGCAAAGAGGTGTCAACGCGCTGACCGCGACCGGTGCGATGGCGAGTTTCAAGCGCCATCATGATGCCAATCGTGCCAAACATCCCTGCTCCAACGTCGGCCACTGACATGCCCATCTTTGCGGGGCTGCCCTCTGGGTCGCCGGTAATACTCATTGAGCCTGCATACGCTTGCATGAACAGATCGTTCGCTGGCTCTCGACTTAAGGGCCCGGTAGCACCAAAGCCACTGATGGCACAGTAAACGAGACGAGGGTTCACCTTCGACAAACTTTCGTAATCCAGCCCTAAGCGATCAAGTGCACCCATCCGATAGTTATGCACAAAGACGTCGGCCTCTTCGATCAACTTACGTGCAATCGCAACACCTTCGGGTGTTTTCAGATCAATCGCCATGCCACGCTTATTACGGTTTGCCGCCGCGTAGTAGTAACTCATCGAGTCATGAAAGTAAGGTGCCCAGACGCGGCTATCGTCGCCCGTGACGGTACGTTCAATCTTGACAACATCCGCGCCGTAGTCGCCCAAGAGCATGCCGCAAAATGGGCCCGCCATTGCAACACTGATTTCAACAACTTTAATGCCTGCTAGTGGTGCTGTCATAAACATCTCTTTAATGATCGATTACCAAGGCAGGGGCTCAAACGTGAGGTGCATCAATGCCTTTGAGCCAGGTTGAACTGCGCTCGCCGAAACCAACATCGGCACGCTTTTCAAGCCAGTAGGCATAGCTATCAGGCACGGTCGCAAACGGGTTGTCTTGACCGAGTTTGCTGGCCGCATCTAACGCCCAGTTTGGGTTGTGCAACATCTCGCGCCCGATTGCCACAATATCGGCTTGGCCTTTTTGCAAAATGCTCTCTGCTTGGTCTGCATGAATAATTAAACCAACAGCCATCGTCATAATCTCAGCCCCATGACGGATTTTTTCTGAGTAAGGAACTTGGTACCCGTACGAAGGCTTAACGGGTGCAAGCACGGCTGATTTTTCTGACATGCCGCCGCTGCTGCAATCGAATACGTCTACGCCTTTGGCCTTGAGTACCTTGGCTAAATTGATGCTGTCTTCAATCGTCCAACCCACCTCGTCGACGGCAGAGGTTCGATAGAACAAGGGCTTGTTGTGTGGCCACGATTGACGAACACGTTCGACCACCTCAATCGCGAAACGCATCCGCTTTTCAGGCGTGCCGCCGTATTCATCCGTGCGCAGGTTGGTGGTGGCCGATAAAAATTGATGGGTCAGGTAGCCGTGTGCACCGTGTAATTCTAAGATATCAAAGCCGGCGCGATCAGCGCGCTCAGCTGCCTTGCCCCAGCACTCAATTTGCTCTTGAATATCTTTAATCGTCATCGCTCTTGGCATGGCGGCTTTAGGATGCAGGCTGAAGGCGCTTGGCCCAATCAGTTCCCAGTCTTCGCCATGATCAACACCCTTTTGACTGGCATCTAGTGGGGCACGCCCTTTCCAGGGTACTGAATTACGCGCCTTGATTCCAGAGTGACCTAATTGGATACCGACCGTTGCGCCGTACGATTTTACAAACGAGGTGATGCGCTGCAGTTGTGGAATGAACTCATCTTTCCACAGACCTAAGTCTGCCGGTGTTGTACAGCCACGTGGATCAACCTTGGTCGATTCAACCATCACCAAGCCCACACCGCCCACTGCATATTTGGCGTAATGCGCAAAATGCCAATCACTGGCGTGACCATTGACGGCAGAATAAGTCAGCATCGGCGACAGAGCAATACGATTACGAATGACAACATCACGAATTTGAAGAGGTGAAAATAATTTACTTTGCATGTTGCTCTCTTTGATGAACTTGTCTAGCTGACCTAATGGACTGGCCTAGCTTGATTGATGAGCGGAGCTTGCTTGACTAGTCCATTCGTCTAGCTTGACGAATGAACCGGTCTAGCTTACTCGGTCAACTAGTCTGGCTTGATGTTTCCAGCTTTAATCACCTCTGCCCATTTTGCTGAATCGCTTTTAATCACTTCGGCAAATTGTTGGGTTGTTTGGATAAGCGGTTGCGAGCCAAGCTTAGCTAACTTTGCAATGACTTCAGGATCTGCCAACGAATTGCGTACGGCTAGGTTCAGTTTCTCAACGATCGGCTGCGGGATGCCTTTGACTCCAATCAGACCGTACCAGAGCGAAATATTGAAATCTGGCAGGCCGGCCTCGGCAACGGTTGGGATATCTGGCATGAGTGGCGAACGCTGGGGTAAGGCAATTGCCAACACCTTCAGTCGGCCCGAGTTCATCTGCGGCAATACCTCGGGCGTGTTGTTAAACATCAGTTGCACCTGACCACCCATCAAGCCCACCATCGCCTGCGAGCCACCCTTGTAAGGGACATGCACAATTGAGACGCCAGCCATTTGTTTGAACAGCTCCATTGCCAGATGATTCGACACGCCGTTGCCCGACGAGGCATAGGTGATCCCATCAGGTTTGGCCTTGGCCTGAGCAATCAAATCTTTAACTGACTCAACCTTAAAAGAGGGGTGAACAATCAGTAGATTTGGCACTTCTGCGAAGTTTGCAATGCCGACCAGATCTTTAAGTGGATCGTATTTAATATTTTTATGTAACGACTGATTCACTGTGACGATGCCCGAGTACACCATCAACAAGGTATAACCATCTGCAGGTGCCTGCATCAGGTTCTCGACTGCAATCATGCCGCTTGCACCACCTTTGTGATCAAAGACGATGGGTTGACCAAACTGCTTGACCAAATGATCAGCCATCACGCGTGCCAAAATATCGGTGCCACCACCAGGAGGTGCTGGTATCAATAGCCGGATGGGTTTGGTTGGATAGTCTTGCGCAAAGCCGCTTGTCGATAAAGCGAGTAACCCTGCTAGCAAAAGCGTACGAACACTACGGCCCGTTATCTTGATCATCGTTGCCCTCCTTGGCGTTGATGGTTGGTGACAGACCTCCGCTCTTGGGCGGCTTGAGTCTGTTTGGTTTTTAAAAACTATACCCTACATAAGAACCTACGGATAGCCATCATGATGCTTGTTAAAGCTCGGCGCGATACCGTGCCAACATCTCTTCTTGCGTTTCTGATGGCGTCGTCATTTGCGCCTGCTCGTTAATCATCTCGCCCATGCTGGGCATCAGCGCACGCTCGATATGACTTTGTGAATCCCACAACTTTGAGCGCATAAATGCTTTGGCGCAATGCAGGTAGGCTTGCGCCACATTGACTTTGATGACCAGCTTTGGGGTACGCACCTCAGTCGTGCAAAGCGCTAGATCTGCAGCATCATCTGATAAACAGGCCGTGCCATTCACCCGCAAGGTCTCGTCCATACCCGGAATCAAAAACAGCATCCCTACCTTGCCGGTATGAATAATATTTTCGAGCGTATCCAAACGGTTGTTGCCAGGTGAGTCAGGTATCAGCAGCGTGTGCGCACCCACGCTTTTGACAAAGCCAGGCGCCCCGCCGCGCGGCGAGGCATCGAGCATCTGATCCAAACCGATGCTTGAGAGCACCGCAAAAGGTGACAGCGCGATAAAGCGCTGACAGTGCGCGTCAAGCGCTGACAACTGTTTTTTTACAGCCCGCTCTTTTGCTGGAGCATATAAACCGCGCAACTGCTCGATGGTCTGGATCATCAATGGCTCAATTACATCGTGACAACAATTTTGCCAAAGTGCTGATTGGCACGCATGCGTGCAAAGGCATCTGCAAGCTTGTCAAAGCTATAGCTGCTGTCAATTGGTAAAGCGAGTTTGCCTGACTTTAAATGGCCAGCCAAGTCTGCCATCGCAAGCCTTGTGATCTCGCGCACTTCGTCTACGCTGCGAGTGCGAAACGTCACGCCTGTGTACTTGATGCGCTTGAGTGCGTGCAAATCGAAATCAAATTCGGCGAAGCGTCCGGCCAGTCGACCGACGTTCACGATGCGACCAAGAATCGCACAGGCCTCGAGGTTAGGAGTGCCAAACTTGCCAGACAATTGATCAATAATCAGATCTACACCTTTGCCACCATTTGCTTCGGTAGCAAGCTTGGGCCACTGGGGGTCGCTGTTGTCGATCGCAAAATCGGCGCCAAATTGTTTAAGTTGTGCGCGTCGCTCGGCGTTAGATGACGTTCCAATGACTGTCTTAGCGCCCATCAATTTTGCAATCTGCATGGCCATCAAACCTACGCCCGACGAAGCACCCTGAATCAGCACAGTCTCGCCTTTACGCAATTCGCCTGCAGTGACCAAGGCGTTATGCATTGTTGTCACGGCGATCGGCAAGCTAGTCGCTTGCTCAAAGCTCATGGAGTCAGAGGGGATCGGCATCGCACGCCCAAAGTCAGCCACTGCGTACTCAGCGTAACCGCCCGAGCCCGAACACATGACTCGGTCACCGATTTTGAAGCCCTTAACGTTGGCGCCTATTTCAGCCACCTCGCCAGCCCACTCAAGGCCAGGCACAGTGCCTGCGCCACCCTGGCTGCCGTGCATACCGCCCCCGATCACACCAAGATCGGCGCGATTCAAACCCGCTGCGCGTACACGCACTAAGACCTGATCGGC
>JBIIWK010000005.1:0-26551 GCA_044338955.1 Burkholderiaceae bacterium | reverse complement strand
CACGCCCCGAGCGCGGTCGCGCGCGGCTCGGGCGCGAAACACGCGCAATTCATCGACGCCTAATATTTTTTCTGGAAAACGTTCTGGATGACGTCGCCAAGCAAGATCAATACGATCCATTTTGACAAGGTCGGTTCCGATGCCGGCAATCGCGCTCACAGAGACCTGCTCAATTAGTTTTTACGTGGATGCAGCAAGACACCGCGCTGGGCAGTGAGCCTTGCTGCGATCATGGCAGCCTTCATATTACGGATCGTGTTTTGCCAGCCATCAAAAATCGCCTGCGCCACGATCGCATGGCCGATATTGAGCTCTGCAATCCCCTCGAGTGCAGCAATCGGCGCGACATTACCAAAATGCAGGCCATGCCCGGCATTGACACGCAACCCTAAGCCTACGGCGACACGAATGGCCTGTTCAAGACGTTTGATTTCGCTCGCAGCGATTGCCTCTGAGGTGGCCTCTGCATAGGCCCCTGTATGCAGCTCAATCACCGTTGCGCCGGTATCGGCGGCGGCACGAATCTGCGCCTCTTCGGGGTCAATGAAGAGCGAGACACGAATCCCAGAATCTTGTAATTGTTTGACCGCTGCACCCACAACTTGGAACGCACCGGCAACCTCAAGACCGCCCTCAGTCGTGAGTTCGGCACGTTTTTCGGGCACCAAGCAGACATCTTGCGGCACCACCTGACAGGCAATTTTTAACATCTCGGGCGTGATCGCGCACTCGAGGTTCATCCGGGTGAGTAATTTGGGACGCAAAGCAAACACATCAGCATCTTGGATGTGACGACGATCTTCACGCAAATGCAGGGTAATCAGATCAGCGCCAGCCTCTTCGGCCAACAAGGCGGCCGCGATGGGGTCGGGATAAGCGGTGTGACGCTGTTGTCGCAGTGTGGCGACGTGGTCAATGTTAATACCGAGATCGATCATGATGGGTGCGGCTTATTCAAGAGAGTGGCTAGACGACTGAGCAACGAGGGGCTCAGCTTTGTGACCCGAATGTCACATTATCGTACATGAACACGCACGCGTTATGAAACACCCAACGCGTTTTGACCAAAAGGTTAAGTTTGCGCCCGCCGACCAAGATTTACGCCCGCTGACCAAGCCCTCGACCTGCAGTCCCTCACTCTTTCACGACCACGACCGCAGTCTTAAGCACCGCGTCCGATAGGCTCACGCCTTGCTTCTTGGCAGCAACAAGATTAATTTGAACCTGAGGCCGGCTGATAATTTCTGGCGCAATCGCGCCAGGCTTCACGCCACGCAAAATCCGGATAACCTGTCGCCCTGCCGCGGCGCCCACCTCGCGTTCAGGCAGCACCAAGGCAGCCAACGCCCCCGCTTGTACGCTTGAGGTGTCAGCCGCCAGTAACGCCATTTTGGCGTCATTGGCGACTTTCACCACGCCGGGATAAGCAACTTGCGTATGCGAATCCCAAAAAGTATGGATCGCATCGACCCGACCAATTAAGCTGCGCGCGGCGGCCGAGACATCCACAGCGCGCAGTGCCGCAACTTCAACCATGAGCATCCCCGACTTCGTCAGCTGCTCTTGAAACTCGCGAATCACCACGACCGAAGCTGCGTCAGCCGGGTTAAAGACCACACCGATCCGCTTGGCTTGGGGAACAAACTGTCGAATGAGCTGCGCCCTACGCGCCATGGGCAGAAGATCAGAGACTCCGGTGACGTTGGTGCCCGAGGCCGACCAGCCAGGCACCAACTCGGCCTCGACGGGATCCGTTACGCCTACAAATACAATCGGCATTTGCTTGGTATGCCGCATGAGGGCCTGCGCTGCCGGTATCGAAAGCGCGACCAACACATCAGGACGCCCTAAGACTAAGTTCAGCGCTTGCTGACTCAAGCGCTGCTCGTCATCTACGACCGTCTCGACCGCCATTTTGAGGTTACGGCCCTCGACAAATCCAACGGCCTTCAAGGCATCTCGTAGGCCGTCCCGCATGGCTTCGGCGCCCGCGCTACGCTCGGTACCCAAGACGGATACAGACTTGGTTTGTGCCCAAACTGTCGGCGCCATCAAAAGCGCAAGACAACTGAGCAATGCTGCGAGGTAAATCCGATATGTCATTACACCTATCCGTTTGTATTGACTGAAACGATCCGTTGATTTTTACTTCGCTAAATCACCAACATTGCATTTTCAGCCCGGCTCAACATTGAGCGCGCCCATTTTTTTGCAGGCAGCCCAAATTGCTTTTCGACGTCTTCGGCACGCGCGAGTAAGCGTTCGATCGAGACCTCTAGCTTCGGGCCTTTAAACGCGAGTACGATCTGATTGCCAGCATCGATTTGAGGCAACAGCAGCAAGCGCCCGTCGAACGCCCGGCTTAAATTGCGAATATTGCGCTCAAAACTGGCGTGCGCGCCAAACAAATTGACAGTCAAAATACCCACCTCACTGAGCACTGCGCGACAATCTTGATAAAACTCTAAAGAATCCCGTACGGGGCCCCGCGCCTGCCCATCATAAATATCCACCATGAGTACTGCACAGCTATCCTGGTGCTCGGGGTCGGCCACCCAATCTGCAGCATCGCAGTGGTCAATGATGAGGCGCGCGGGCCGAGGCAGCTTAAAGTACAGCTCGCAAGCTGAAGTCACGAGCGGGTTCCATTCGACGACGCGCAAGCGATGGGAGGTATGTTTCAGGCAAAACCGTGTCACCGAGCCTGCGCCCAAGCCCAACAGACCGAGGTCTTGCCCGCGCGACGGGTTCAAAAACAGCAACCACGCCATCAGTTGCGCGGTGTACTCCAAGACGAGTTCGGCCGGCCGAGCCACCCACATGGCCCCCTGCACCCATTCAGTCCCAAAATGCAGATAACGCACACCTGCAGCCTCGGAGATTGTCGGAATTTCATGCTTGCGTGACACTATTGGGGCTCCAAGGGCTTGTTTTGAATAGAACTTTTAAAAAGGCAGACATGTCAGAATAGCATTGCTACTTTGCTTAAAAGACCTATTCATTGTAGAATAACCGGCTGAACTCAGGATACGTGGCGGGCGTTTAGAGGCAATCTACTTTAGATACCATCTCACCCACCGGCGACCCGACCAACCCTAAAGGATTCAAAATGAAAGACGGCATTCACCCAAAATATCATGACGTGGCCTTTGTTGACCTGCAAACCGGCAACAAGTTTGTCACGCGCTCAACGCTCACAAGCCGTGAGACCATCGAAATCGATGGCAAGACCATGCCCTTGTTTAAATGCGACGTCACCTCTGAATCACACCCTTTTTATACTGGCGCTCAAACACGCTTGGTTGAAACTGGTCGTGTCGAGAAATTCCGCGCGCGTTTTGCTCGCACCACAGGTACAAAAAAGGCGTCTGCGTAATTTGATCCTTTACGATCAATTTGCGTAAACCAAGGCAGCCTTTGGCTGCCTTTTTTTTGTCAGAACGTCCCAGCAGGCTATATTTAAGACGTGTCACCCAAACACCCCGCTACTCCCGCTCGCATGACTGCACCCGCCACGGTTAAGTTACCGCGGTTGCTGTTGTTTGCGCTAGCCTTCTCGTACATCGTTGCTGGGCTACTGGGGCGTGATCCCTGGAAAACCGACGACGTCGTAGGTTTAGCGAGCATGCTGTCGGCTTTACATGGCGGCACGGGTTGGTTCACCCCGCACATCGGACCGCTCGCCCTCGCGCAAGATGGCCCACTGGCGATGTGGGTTGGGGGTGGATTAATCGCGCTTTTTGGGCCACTGCTAGGCGACATCGTGGCTTCGCGCATCGCAAACTTGATTTGGTTTTCGCTGACCCTAGCGTCGTTATGGTACGGCACCTATTTGCTGGCCCGACGCACCGAAGCCCAACCCTTAGCACTGCCCTTTGGGGGCGAACCGTCGGTCAAAGACTACGGCAGATTGCTCGCCGATGCCGCCACCTTGCTGCTCTTAGCCACGATCGGTATTTTGGCTCGTCTGCACGAAACCTCAATCGTGCCTGCACATATTGCGTGCCACGCACTGGCTTTTTTTGCGCTCACACGCATGCTCGACAAGCCACTGTCTGGCGCAGCAGTGTTGGCGGTCGCCCTGATGGGGGCTTTTTTTAGCCGAGCCTGGCCTGGCCTGATCCCCATCTTGTTCGCGCTGTTGTTTGCGATTCATCCCAGAAGCGGCTTATGGTCAAAGCGCCACCATATCTTGGGCGCGATTGTGCTCGCTGGCGTTGTCATTGCCACTTGGTGGATACTCGCCACTCGTGCTGACCCCGACTGGATCGAGGCTTGGCGCCACTGGAACACAAACCGCCTGGGGCTGCCAGAGCTTGACGTCGCCCTGCGGCCCCTGCGGGATTTACCGTGGTTTCTTTGGCCGATTTGGCCTTTAGCCATGTTGGCACTTTGGCAGTGGCGGCGCTGGATCACAGCCCCGCACATTTGGTTACCTTTATCTTTTCTTTTAGGCGTGCTGTTCACACTGCCCGTGCTGCAAGAACCCGGCGAACCTGAATACGTTTTATTTGTAATGCCGCTGGCCGTGCTGGCTGCGTTGGCACTGCCCACCATGCGACGCGGCGTCATCAATGCGCTTGACTGGTTTGCCCTGATGTGTTTTTCAGTCACGATCGTTTGTGTCTGGGTCGGTTGGTTCGCCCTGCACTTTGGCATCCCAAAACAAATCTCACTGAATATTGCGCGTTTAACGGTAGGTTACGCACCACAGCTGCTTTGGTGGCCCGTTATTGCTGCTGCAGTAGTCACGTGTGGTTGGATTGCCTTGGTCATCTGGCGCTTGCAGTTACGGCCAACCGTTTTGTGGCGTGGCTCAGTGCTATGCGCGTCGGGTGTCACCCTGACCTGGCTACTGCTGGTCTTACTATGGCTGCCCGCACTCGATTATGTACGCAGTTATCGACCCATGTCGGGCCAACTCAAGCAAGCGTTTGCGCTCGCGGTCGCCAACACCGGGCAACCTAGTTGCATGCGCGCCCTAGGCTTATCGCTTGGGCCGCGTGCCTCGCTCTATGTGTTTGATGGCATCACCTTTACGTACGACTCGCGCTGCCCGTTCGTACTGCAACAAACGACGCGCAAGCAAATTGAAGATGGCTCGGCGGGCTACAGCGATGTCGCACAAGTGTTATGGCAAGGGTCGCGTGGCGCCGATCGCTACGATCGTTATCGATTGCTTCGCATCCCTACCCAATGATCGCCGCACATTCGGCCCCACAGTCTCGCTGGGCGACACTTCGCGCGATCCTTAAGCAGTCTTGGCCTGTGCTGGTCAGTTCGTGGGCTGGCATGGCCTTTGGCGTACTTGACACCGCAATGACAGGTCACGCCAGCGCAACCGATTTGGCCACCATGGCGCTCTCAATCGCCATTTACATCTCTGTCTTTATCGGTTTGATCGGCGTCATGCACGCCTTGATTCCGATACAGGCCCAACTCTTTGGCGCTGGCGAGTTTAAAAAGATCGGGCAGGTCTGGGGACAAGGCCTCTGGGTGTCGCTACTCCTGTCGGTCGTGGGCGGCTTGGTGATGCTTTTTCCGGATGTCTGGTTGAGCTTCTCGGGCGAAATCGCTCCCGAGGTACGCACAAGCGTGCATCACTATTTGTGGGCGTTGACGTTCGGCCTACCCGCAGCGCTGATGTTTCGCACGATTTATGGCTTAGCCAATGCCGTATCCCGCCCCAAACACGTCATGACGCTGAACCTGATCGGTATCGTACTCAAAGCGTTCTTGAACTGGCTCTTGATTTTTGGTAACTGGGGCCTGCCTGCGCTGGGTGCAACCGGCGCCGGAATCGCTTCTGCGATCGTTTTTTGGATCACACTCGCGCTTGGTCTTTGGATGGTGTTTCGGCAGCCTTTTTATCGCAAATTTCACTTAAAACTCGGTGTACCTGACTTAACAAGCATCGGTGCGATTTTAAAACTCGGACTGCCGATGGGGGGCTCTTACCTCGTTGAGGTCTGCGCATTTACGTTTATGTCGTTGCTAGTGGCGCAAGAGGGTATTGCAGCCATCGGCGGACACCAAGTGATGTCTAACTTAGCGGCTCTGGCATACATGATGCCGATGTCGATTGGTGTGGCGACTGCGGCTCTCACCGCGCAAGCGATTGGTGCTCAGCAGATGTATCAGGCGCACCGAACCAGCATGATGGGGCTGGTGGTTGGTCTGTGTGGCGCAATCGTCACCGCAATGCTGTTGTACTTTGGTCGCGAGTTTATCGTGGCTGCCTACACCAACAACCCCGCCGTAGCCAGCGTTGCGCTATCGCTGCTTGTTTTGCTACCCTTTTTTCATATCGTTGACGCCATGCAGTGCATTAATAGCTATTTGCTGCGGGCCCATAAAATCGCTTTTGTACCCATGCTGTTGCAAACGGTTGCCCTGATGGTAGTTGGCTTGTTTGGTGGCTGGTGGATGGGGTTTGGTCCAGGCAAAAGCCTGATCGAGCCGGTTCGTAATCAGCTACTGGCGGGGTCGCCCGTTGGTGCGGGCAGTATGTGGTTGATGGCCACCATCGGACTAGCAATGTCAACAGTACTGTTGCATTGCTTGTATCGAATCATTATCCGAAAAAAACTTCGTGCGGCGAGTGTGCAGGCTGAGGGCACGTGACCGTATAGATTCGCGCTCTCCCGCACACTAGACTTTAATAAAGTGTTCGCGGTAATACTTCAGCTCATCAATCGATTCATAGATATCGGCAAGGGCTTCGTGCTTGCTGCGCTTTTCAAACCCTTTTAATAGCTCGGGTTTCCAGCGCCGCGCAAGCTCTTTTAGTGTGCTGACATCAATTGTGCGGTAATGAAAAAATTGCTCGAGCTTGGACATGTAATTAAACATGAACCGCCGGTCTTGGCTGACCGTGTTGCCACAGAGCGGTGACTTACCCGCAGGCACGTATTGCGCCATGAAGGCGATCAACTGATCCTGTGCGTCAGACTCAGTGAGCGTAGAGGTTTTGACGCGTTCAATTAAGCCGCTTTTTCCGTGGGTCGATTTATTCCAGCTATCCATCGCATCAAGCAAACTATCGGGTTGGTGCACCACCAACACAGGGCCCTCGGCCACAATCGTGAGGTCGGGCTCGGTAATGACCACAGCAACCTCAATGATGCGTTCTTTTTCGGGATCAAGCCCGGTCATTTCCATATCCAGCCAAACCAAGCGAAATTCGTTTGGGTGAGACTTGGTCGTTTGCTTGGTTGCAGCCTGCGCGCGCGTGTTAGCCATATAATCAATCCGATGAAACCGTGATTTTCTCACAGACGGCCTCACGGCCCACAGGTCTTATGCTGACACTTTTATTTGTTGTTTTTTTGCTTGGTATGGTTGGTGTGCGTTTATGGCTCGCTAATCGTCAAATTCGACATGTTCTATCGCATCGCGCTCAGGTGCCTACCGAGTTCGCGACGCGCATTGGCTTAGAAAGCCACCAAAAGGCGGCAGACTACACCACGGCTCGGGTGCGGCTGGGCATGGTTGAATTAGTGTTTGATGCCGCGGTCTTGGTGGGCTTAACCTTGCTAGGTGGCTTGCAAATCCTTGATCTATGGGTCAGTTCACTGGTCACCCACGATTTACTCAGGCAAGTGTTGTTAATTGTTGTGGTGAGCGTGTTGCTGGGTGTGATTGGCCTGCCCTTTTCGATCTATCGGCAATTTAAGCTTGAAGCAAAGTTTGGCTTTAATCGCATGTCCCCCGGCTTATTTGTCGCAGATATGCTCAAAGGGCTTTTACTAGGCTTGGTCTTGGGGCTACCCCTACTCGCTGCGGTTTTATGGCTGATGGCCGAAGCCGGTACCTACTGGTGGCTTTGGGCTTGGGGGCTTTGGTCCGGCTTTAACCTGTTGGTGCTGTTTATTTTTCCGACCTGGATTGCGCCCTTCTTTAATAAATTCACACCACTCACTGACGAAACGCTGGCCAGCAGTATCCGGTCGCTGGCCGACCGTTGCGGCTTTGCGCTGAACGGTTTGTTTGTCATGGATGGCTCAAAACGCTCGGCCCACGGTAATGCGTATTTCACAGGGTTTGGCAAAGCGCGTCGCATCGTATTTTTCGACACCCTGCTCGCGCGCCTGACGCCTGACGAAATCATTGCAGTGCTCGCACACGAACTCGGCCACTTTAAACACAAGCACATCCTGAAGCGGATCGTGTTTAGTTTTGCTGGTGCCTTATTTTTCTTTGCGATCTTGGGCTGGATTGCGCAACAGAGCTGGTTTTACACGGATTTGGGCGTCATCCCTCAGCTTGGCGGTCGCAACGATGGCATGGCTTTATTGCTCTTTTTTATGGTGATCCCCGTATTCACCTTCGCGTTAACGCCCTTGTTTAGCTGGTTTTCTCGCAAAGACGAATTTCAAGCCGATCAATTTGCCACCCAACAGAGCTCGGCCGAACAACTGGTTTCAGCCTTGGTCAAGCTGGTAGATGACAATGCCTCAACGTTGACACCAGACCCGATCCATTCTGCGTTTTATGATAGTCACCCGCCCGCCTCCATTCGTATCCGCCATCTGCTCGCGTCATGACCGAACGCACGCAGGGACGCGTCATCGCAGCACACGGCCGGCACTACACGGTCGAGCTGCAAGACCAGTCGCTGCTGAAGTGTTTTCCGCGTGGTAAAAAAAATGAGGCCACTGTCGGCGACTACGTCAAGCTCACACGCCAGGGCCTAGACGAAGGTTCGCTCGAGTCGGTCTTGCCGCGCAAAAACTTATTGTTTAGGTCGGATGAAAACCGCAGTAAACAGTTTGCAGCCAACGTCGATCAACTGTTAATAGTGATTGCAGTCGCGCCAGCGTTTTCAGACGACCTGTTAGGGCGTGCACTGGCCGGCGCCTGGTCGGCCGGCATCACGCCAATCATCTTGCTGAACAAAGTGGATCTGCTCGACGGCTTGCCTGCAGCGCGCGCTAAGCTCGCGCCCTTTTACAAGCTTGGTGTCAAAATCCTTGATATTTGCGCACAGGATTCGGCGCAAGTGATGTCGACCATCTTGCCCTTATTGACAGGCAAAACCTCATTGCTGCTCGGACAAAGCGCAATGGGCAAATCGACGTTGCTCAATACCTTGGTGCCACTGGCCTTAGCCGCCACGCGTGAGCATTCGGTGGCGCTTGGCGCGGGCAAACACACTACGACAAGCACCCGCCTGTACCACCTGCCCGAGGCGGGTGGCGATTTGATTGACTCGCCAGGCTTTCAAGGGTTTGGCTTGCTACACCTTGATCGCGAAGAGATCGAACGCGGGTTTCCTGAGTTTGATGCGCATATCCCAGAGTGTCGGTTTTATAACTGCACGCATCAGCGCGAACCGAACTGTGGGGTGCTTGCTGCGTTAGAGCGCCACGAAATCGATGCAGGCCGTCATGCCTTGTACGTGAGGCTGGTTCAAGCCAAAGCTGAACACGAATCGTACTAAAGACTCTGCTCGGCAGCCGCCTCAGACAGTACCTGACACAGACCCAGCAGCATTGCGGCTGTTGCGCCCCAGATAAAAAACTGTTCATACGGGATCGAGTAGTACTGCCGCAAGCCACCATCGGGCAGATGCGCCTGATGAAAACGATAATTAGCGGGGTCGGTCAAAAACGCCAGTGGTACTTCAAACACCTCGGCCACCTCAAACTCATCGGGTGCCAAGGTGAAGCCAGGGCGCACCAAGGCAGTCACCGGATTAATCGCGAACCCCGAGCCCGTGAGGTAACGGGGCAGCCCCCCCAGACACTCGATATGCTCGCGCAGCAAGCCGGTTTCTTCTTCGGTCTCACGCAAAGCTGTATCTTGAACATCAACGTCGCTTGCCTCGCAGCGGCCGCCCGGAAAACTGACTTGCCCCGCATGATCGTTTAAGTGGGCGGTGCGCTGGGTTAACAGCACGGCTAAACCTTCAGGGCGCATCACGATTGGCACCAGCACAGCCGCTTCGACGGGTGTGCCCTCGCGCCCTGGCATACGTCGCAGCGATTCGTTCGGAATATCAAGCTGGCGTTCAATATTTTCAGACAATACCGTACGTAGCCACTCGGGATTCAAGTGTGTAGACGGCACAGCGCCAAACTTTAAAGACGAAGGCACCCAGGGCTGGGTCATCGGATCAAACGAGGGACGAGTGGGTGCACGTCGAACGCGCGGGCTTTCAGGAGGTGTGGCAGACATACAAGCGAATGGTTTCCAAGCAGAGTGGACTCCTTTTTAACAGAATGCGCGGAAATCCTCTCTGTCCGGGCGGGCAAACGACCTATTAGCCAACGCGCAAATGACAGAACTGCATTTAGGTCATCGCTAGCACGTATGCTGCAATGCTAGATTACAGTTGTATGTTGCGGTTGTACGTTGCGGTTGTACGTTGCGGTTGTATGTTGCGGTTGTACGTTGCGGTTGTATGTTGCGGTTGTATCAAAATATCGACGTAAAAAAAGCACCCTTTCGAGTGCTTTTCACATTCGTACAAACTGAGGGTTGCTTACGCAGCAACAACAGTTTTGCGTACGAGTTTTTCTTTAATACGTGCTGACTTGCCTGAGCGGTCACGCAGGTAATAGAGTTTGGCGCGACGCACATCGCCACGACGCTTCACTTCGATCGAGGCGATTTGAGTTGAGTACAGTTGAAACGTACGCTCGACAGCTTCGCCAGAAGAAATCTTGCGAACGATGAACGATGAGTTCAGGCCACGGTTACGACGAGCAATCACAACGCCTTCAAAGGCCTGGGCGCGCTTACGTGCACCCTCAACCACATTGACGCTGACAATCACGGTGTCGCCAGGGGCGAACTGGGTGACGGGCTTACCACCGGTCAGGCGAGCAATTTCTTCTTGCTCAAGAATAGCGATTAGGTTCATATGAGAACTCCAAGTCATCTTGCTCTCGGTGATTTCACCAGTACGCTCACTTGTGCCAGCTAAAAAAACTGACCGCGCGAGGACTACTGGATCGGTATTGTTTGACGTGCGCCTGACCTATTCAGGAGCCGCTACCGGGCAGAGGATGCGTTAACAAAGCCATTGATTCTACTACATTTTTGTGTTGGTACGCCAGTCTGAGGCTCGCTGGGTGTTACAAAGCACGGTGTGACTGGTTTGTGACACTAAGTGCCTTGGCTAAACCTTGTGCTGGATCCCGTGGTCGATCCTAGGCTGAATCTTGGCTCGTTTCTTAGTTTGAACTCTAGGTTCAAGGTCTAAATTTTTTAAGCTTCATATGGCATCCTAAATTTTTATGAGCTCTACCGCCCTACTCCTGGTCATTGCCGCAGCAATTGCCCACGCCTCTTGGAATTTGTTGGCCAAGCGCGCGGCCCACGTGGGCTCGGCTTTTGTATTTGCCTATGGCCTTTGCTGCACCATCGTTTATGCCCCTTGGGTGTTATGGGTGTTGATCTTTGATCAAAACGAGTGGAGTTGGCCAATCGTAGGCTGTATCGCACTTTCAGGGGCGATTCATCTAGCCTACAGCCTGTGCTTGCAGCGCGGCTATCAATTAGCCGACTTATCCGTGGTGTATCCCATTGCACGTGGCACAGGGCCGATGCTTTCGACCGTAGGGGCTTTTTTGCTACTCGGCGAGCCTGCCACAGTGCGCGGTATCAGCGGCATGTTGTGCGTGGTGGCAGGTGTATTACTGATTGCGACACAAGGCAAACTTGCGCGCCTGATGCAACCAGACGCCATGGTGGGAGTTCGCTGGGGCGCCTTGGTTGGCGCGTTGATCGCGGCCTATACCTTGGTGGATGCCTACGGGGTCAAAACCCTTTTAATTGCCCCGGTTGTGTTTGATTGGGCCACCTGCGCCACCCGCACGATGCTGCTACTGCCGCATACAGCGCGACACCCCAGGCAGGCGTGGGCGGCCATGAAAGGCTACTGGCCACTGGCCTGGGCAATTGGGGTGTTATCCCCGCTTGGGTATATTTTGGTGCTTTACGCCTTACAGGGTGGCGCACCGGTGAGCTTGGTGGCACCTGCGCGTGAAATGTCTATGCTGCTAGTAACACTTGCCGGACTTTACCTGCTGCGTGAGCCTGTCGGCTGGGGACGCCTGCTGGGTTGTTGCGGCATCGCGCTGGGGGTAGTGCTACTAGCTGGGGGCTAATTGGCTTGAGATTTGAGGTTTAAGGCTTTAGCACTTGAAGCCTTGCAGCCTTGCAAGCATCACAATATTTCAACCTTGTAGCCTCGGCGCCTTAAAACCCTGCTGCGTTACCGATCAACAAAACGGCAGGGATCATGGCAACCCAGAAGGACAGTAAAAGGATGTCAGACAACATCCCTTTTACGCTTGGCGAGCCCTGACGTGCGGCTGAAGAGGCGAACGAGGGTGCGAACTGGGGGCGTGCGGCTTGTTGTGAAGTTGATTGACGCATGGTGGGGCTCCTGTCGTAAATGAGTAATGCACTACGTTTAAGTAACCACCCCCGACCGAGTAAACGACCCAGGGTGGTTGCCGGGGACCTAGAACCGGCAAAACTGTTTGGTCAGTGACCATAAACAGTACTGTACACGCATACAGTACTGTTTGCAAACACAGTCTTTTAAAGTGATTGTTTTTTACAACAAAACAAATCTTAGTTGCCACGGGAGGCAAGCGTTAACCCAGCGGCAGCTTGCCTGTAGGCACCTCTAGAACTGACGCACTGAGTCCTAACGGCCAAGCGACAGAAACACTGCCTCGCGTTCAGCCTGTCCGACCGACTAAATTCCAACAAAGCATGCTCAGGCTGCGCCCTAGGTGAAAAGGGCCGCGCTGTGCTAATTTTCGGTCTTCTCAAAAACTTTCTTGCCTCACTCGCGCCATGACAAACTTCACCTCAAGCCACGCTCTGTTCAAAGTATTCACCGACCACGGCATGGATCGCCTGTTTTTAGTACCGGGCGAAAGCTATCTGGGCCTACTCGACGCGTTGGTGGATTTTCCGGCGATTGATGTCGTGACCTGTCGCCACGAAGGCGGCGCAGGCTACATGGCCGTCGCAGACGGGCGCCTGACACGTCGCCCAGGCTTAGCCTTAGTGAGTCGTGGCCCTGGGGCCTCGAACGCCGCGATTGCAGTGCATACCGCGCAGCAAGACGCCGTGCCAATGATTCTGGTGATTGGTCAAATCGCTGCGCGCGATCTGCGTCGCGAGGCTTTTCAAGAAATCGATTATCAACAAATGTTTGGCTCAATCGCAAAATGGGTGTTCGAATGCACGGGCCCCGAACAAATCGCCCAAGCGGCCTTCAAGGCCATTCGCATGGCGACCTCGGGGGTACCCGGCCCCGTCGTGTTGGTATTACCCGAAGATATCCAGCAGCAAACAGTGCCTGAACCTAGCTTCAAACAACACCCCCATGTGTTCGGCTTACCTGCCCCCGAGACGTTGGCAGAAATCATTGCACAACTCAACGCTGCCCAACGCCCGGTCGTCATCGCCGGTGGGGTCTTTGACTGCCCAGGTGGTCGTGAAGCCTTGGCGGCCTTTGTTCACCATTGGCAACTCCCGACCATGGTGTCGTTCAGGCGCCATGACATTTTTGCAAACGATGATGCGCTGTTTGTAGGCGACCTGGGGTTATCTAACCCGGCCGCTCAAATGGCAACGCTACAAACCAGTGATTTCATTCTTGCCTTGGGTACCCGATTGGGGGATATCACAACGCAAAATTATCAGTTTCCGGCTTATGCGCAGGCGCCGCAAACATTGCTGCACTGCTACCCTGATTCACGTGTCGTGAGCTGGGATACCGTGGCCGACTACCCGTTGGTGTGCGACCCGGTGGGCTTGGTACAAGCCTTGACACAAGGCTCTGCCCCCGCAGTCAGCACCGCCCGCGTCAGTTGGCTAAAGGCACTTCGCGAGCACTCGCAAGCCTGGGCGGCCTGGCCGTCGCGCCAAGCCAAGAAGGGTGTGAACTTTACCGAAGTCGTTCGCGCACTCGAGGCTCACTCGTCGCTCGACACCACCATCTGCCTAGATGCCGGCACGTTTGCCGCCCCCGTCTATCGTCATTTCACTTTTAAAACGGGTCAGCGCCTGATGGCACCTTTGGCAGGTGCCATGGGCTATGGCACACCGGCAGCCGTGGCCTGCGCACTGCGCGAACCCACACGCACAACAGTTTGTATCGTTGGAGATGGCGGCTTTTTAATGACCGGTAACGAAATGATTTTGGCCGTTGAACGCAAGCTGCCCATCATCTTTATCGTGTCAAATAATGCCAGCTACGGTTCGATTCGCTTGCACCAAGAACGCGGCTATCCAGGTCGCGTGAGTGGCACCTCGCTTTTTAATCCTGACTTCTATGCGCTGGCACGCAGCTTTGGCATGGCGGCAGCGCGTATCACCCACAAAGAAGAAATTGATGACGTTATACAGGCAGCCTTCAAGGCGAAGGCGCCGATACTGATTGAAGTCAATACGAGTTTAGATGCGATGTTGCCGTAAGCGAGAAGCCCCAGCGCGTTCAATGCCCAGCGCCGAAGGTATCAATCTGGCTTGGGCGATCAGCACCGAACGCTCAAGGCACAGAGTCTGACCAAGCCTCAAACGTTGAGGCCTGGATCAGCTAAACCAATTACACCGTCAGATCCGAGCGCATTAGCGCCTCGGTCATCACTGCGCCCTGAGCCAACGCTAGATTAAGTGCCTGCACACGCGGCAAGATCGAGCCCGCATAAAACACCGCTGTCGCGAATTTATTTTGTGTAAACGGTGTGGCGAGCGACTCGCGCTGCGCTGCGCTGCAGACTAAGGCTGCCCGTGCAAGATGCCAGCCACCCAATACATAGCCGGTCAGCATCAGATACGGCACGCTACCCGCGTAAACCGCCCGAATGTCAGTTTTGGCATGGTCAAGTACATAGTGCACCGCGCTTTCATGGGCATGAACTGCCAGCATTAAATTCGCATGAATCAATTTCAAGCCAGCCGCGTTCTCGGGATGCGCCAACTTAACTTCAGCATCGAGCGCAAGCAGCGTTTGTTGCATAGCGCGCACCAAGCCCAAAGCAGTCGCGCCTGCATCGCGCAAGGTTTTACGCCCCACTAGATCATTGGCTTGAATCGCCGTCGTACCCTCATAGATCGTCAAGATACGCGCATCGCGGTAAAACTGCGCTGCGCCCGTCTCTTCGATAAAGCCCATGCCGCCGTGCACCTGCACACCGAGCGAGGTCACTTCAAGTGCGCATTCAGTCGAAAAACCTTTTACGACGGGTACTAAATAATCATATAGCGCTTGGTTGGCACGACGTACCTCTGCATCGGGATGCTCAAGGCTTAAATCGTCGGTGACCGCAGCCACGCACGCAATCGAACGCGCAGCCTCAGTCAAGCCGCGCATGGTCGACAACATCCGTTGCACGTCTGGGTGCTGCACGATCGGTACAGCCGCCGCAGAGCCCTCAATGGCGCGACTTTGCACACGATCACGCGCGTACGCACGCGCTTTTTGGGTTGCTGCCTCACTCACGCCAATACCCTGAATGCCTACGGCAAAACGCGCCGCATTCATCATAATAAACATGTACTCAAGGCCACGATTTTCTTGGCCGACTAGCGTGCCAATCGCACCCGCACCCACTTCGCCTTTGTCGTCACCAAACAGCAACACAGCGGTTGGGCTACCGTGAATCCCTAACTTGTGTTCGATCGAGGCGCACCAGACATCGTTGCGCTGACCCAGCGAGCCATCGTCGTTGACCAACACCTTAGGCACAACGAAGAGCGAAAGCCCCTTGACCCCAGGGGGCGCATCGGCCATTCGGGCTAACACCAGATGCACAATGTTTTCGGCTAAGTCGTGTTCGCCAAAGGTGATATAAATTTTTTGACCAAATAAGCGATATGTACCATCCGCTTGAGCGACCGCACGCGTCGTGACTAACGACAAATCAGAACCAGCCTGTGGCTCTGTCAAATTCATCGTGCCTGTCCATTTACCCTGAACCAGCGCTTCGATATACAGTTGTTGTTGCTTGGCCGAACCCGACAACAACAACGCTTCAATCACACCGTCGGTCAGCAAGGGGCACAATGAAAACGCCAAATTGCCCGCGTTTAAGTTTTCGGTTGCTGCACAGCCCAACAGTTTGGGCAGGCCTTGGCCACCCCATTGTTCTGGATGACGCAAGCCTTGCCAGCCGCCCTCTACAAATTGTTTAAATGCCCGTTGATATGATCCGGGCATTGTCACGACTCCGTTGGCATAGACCGGCGGATGCTGATCGCCATCCCAGTTGGTCGGTGCTACGACTTCACTTGTGAACTTGGCGTTCTCTTGAAGCACGGCCTCGATCAAGTCGGGCTCGAGTCCAGAAAAGGCCTGCAGCTTTAAGAGCTCAGGCAGGCCAGCAATATGCTCGAACACAAAACCAAAATCATCCACTGGGGCACGATACGTCATCAAACTCACCTCAATACAAACTTAAACAAAACCCCGTCACAGGGACGGGGTCAGGATACTCTGTCCTGCTTGAACGAAGCTTACAGAGCAGTCACAAGTTCAGGAACTGCCTGAAATAAATCAGCCACTAAACCATAATCAGCTACACCAAAGATAGGCGCTTCGCCGTCTTTGTTGATGGCAACAATGACCTTTGAATCTTTCATGCCGGCCAAATGCTGAATCGCGCCAGAAATGCCGATGGCCACATACAGTTGGGGCGCAACGATTTTGCCTGTTTGACCAACCTGCCAATCGTTGGGTGCGTAGCCTGCATCAACGGCTGCGCGTGACGCACCCATAGCGGCACCCAGCTTATCGGCCAGAGGATCAAGAATTTTAAAGTTCTCGGCACTACCCATGCCACGTCCGCCTGACACCACCATCCGCGCACCTGCAAGCTCTGGACGATCGTTTTTAGCGACTTCGCGACTCAAGAACGTAGACAAGCCAACAGACTCGGCTGCTGCAATGGATTCGATTGCCGCGTTACCACCTTCGGGGGCTGCGTCAAAACCCGTCGTACGCACGGTGATCACTTTAATGGCGTCGTTAGACTGCACCGTTGCAATAGCGTTACCCGCATAGATTGCGCGCTGAAAGGTGTCGGGCGAGTCAACAGCCTGAATTTCTGAAATTTGTGCCACATCGAGGCTTGCCGCGACGCGTGGAGACACGTTTTTGCCTGACGCTGTTGCCGCAAACAGAATATGGCTGTAGCCACTAGCCAAGGCCAACACTTGCTGGGCCACGTTTTCGGCCAGGCTGTCGGCCAGCGCTGGCGACTCAGCCAACAACACTTTCGACACACCTGTAATTTTTGCAGCATGTTCAGCGACCGCGCGCGCATTGGCACCGGCCACCAGCACGTGAATATCGCCGCCAATTTTTGCAGCGGCAGCCACGACGTTATGCGTGGCACCTTTCAAATGAACATTGTCGTGTTCAGCGATGACAAGTATTGACATAGTTACACCACCACCTTTGCTTCGTTTTTGAGTTTATCAACCAATGCAGCAACGTCTTGCACCTTAATGCCCGCTGAGCGCGCCGCAGGTTCAACCACCTGAAGAGTTTTTAAGCGAGGCGCCACATCGACGCCCAAAGACTCGGGCGTGACGGTATCGAGCTGTTTTTTCTTGGCCTTCATGATGTTAGGCAGGGTCACATAACGTGGCTCGTTTAGGCGCAAGTCTGTGGTCACAATTGCGGGCAGCTTGAGCTCGATGGTTTCGAGACCACCGTCGACTTCACGTGTGACGCGCGCCACACCTTCACCCAGCTCGATTTTGCTGGCAAATGTAGCCTGCGACCAGCCCAACAGTGCGGCGAGCATTTGACCCGTTTGGTTCGAATCATCATCGATGGCTTGCTTGCCCAGGATGATCAATTGAGGTTGTTCTTGCTCGGCCAATACTTTCAGTAATTTAGCCACGGCAAGGGGTTGCAATTCGACATCGGTTTGCACCAAGATGCCACGATCGGCCCCAATTGCCATCGCAGTGCGCAAGGTCTCTTGGCACTGCGCCACGCCGCAAGACACGGCGATCACTTCTGTGACGGCGCCCTTTTCTTTTAGACGGGTGGCTTCTTCGACCGCAATCTCGTCAAAAGGGTTCATCGACATTTTCACGTTTGCGATATCAACGCCCGTGTGATCCGACTTCACACGCACTTTGACGTTGTAATCCACGACGCGCTTTACAGGAACAAGCACTTTCATCCAACGATCTCCGAATATTAAAAATACTACTTAGCCGAGTCTGACGCCCGACAGTCAACCTCTGATTCTACCGGAACTCGCGCCCCGCCTCAGGCAATCGGTATGATATCGACTGATTTCACAAGGAAATAAGATGCTTTGCACTCGCCGCCTGCTTCAATTCGGTTTGCTCGCCATACTGCTGAGCGGCTGCACAACGCCCACCTCTGGGACGGGGTCGACATCTGCAACCGGCCAGCCGTCAACTATCAGCACGACGTCTAGCGCAAAAGCGTCAACCGCAAGCACTGGTGCGAGCGGTGCTGCAAACACCCCTGCAGCCACAAGCGGCCGCTTTGACCCTGTGTCTCGCCCTCAAACCGAAAGCGCCCGTCGTGCGACCATGCAGCGCTTCGGCATTGAGTTGGCTGCGCAACGTCAGCTGTCAGAACCAAAGGTACTGCAACTGCTAGACGAGGCACGCTATAACCCTACCGTGGCTCGAATTGTGGCGCCCGTCGCCCCCGGTCAAACGCGGGCTCCGCGCAGCTGGGCAACCTACCGAGGGCGCGTCGTTGAGCCGATTCGTATTGCCCAGGGTCAAGCCTTTATGCAACAGTACGCGGCCGAGTTAGACCGCGCGAGTGCCCGCTATGGCGTGCCACAAAACATCATTGCGGCCATCATTGGAGTTGAAACCCTTTACGGTAAAAGCCAAGGCACATTTCGCGTGCTTGACGCTTTAGCTACCCTTGGCTTTGACTACCCCGATGCCACAAGGCCGGATCGCGCCGAGATGTTTCGCGGTCAGCTGGCCGACCTGATCGAGCTCGATCTGACAGGCCGTGTAGATGCCAGAACCTTGAAAGGGTCATTTGCAGGCGCAGTCGGGATCCCACAATTTATGCCCGGTAGTATCAAACGCTTTGCCGTCAGTGCTCGCGGCGCCCAAGAGATCAATTTAAGCTCCAATATGGCAGATGCGATTGCTTCAGTGGCGAATTTTTTGGTCGAACATGGCTGGCAGCGAGGCTTGCCGATTTTTGTACCGGTGAGGCTACCCGCCGCAGCAGACAAGCTCGTTGATGGTGGCTTAAAGCCCACCCTTGACTGGCCTCAACTGCAAGCGGCGGGTGCCAAACTTGCACCGGGCGCCAAAGACGCGCCTTGGATGCGCGCAGCGCTGGGCATCATTGACTTACCCGAAGAAACTGCCGGCACAGTCGAGCTGCGCACGGCGACGCAAAACTTCTTTACCATCACCCTATACAACCGCAGCTATTTTTATGCAGCCTCAGTGGCCGATTTAGCAAACGCGCTGGCCGACAATTGACCGCCCGACCCTGGCCGAAGAAGATTTCGGCACCCGAGGTTAGATTTCTGCACCTAGGGTTAGATTTTTGCACCTGGGGTTAGATTTTTGCACCTGGGGTTAGATTTCTGAGCATCCGTTAAGCTTGCGGGTCAAATAAACCCGTTGATAGGTAGCGGTCGCCGCGATCGCAAACGATAAAGGCGATGGTTGCATTGCGGGCCGTTTCAGAGACCCGCAAGGCTGCCACCAAGGCGCCGGCTGCTGACACGCCGGCACAGATCCCCTCTTCGGCAGCCAAACGTCTAGCCATGTTTTCAGCGTCTTTTTGCTCAATCGATTCGAACTGATCCACTCGCTTCGGATCATAAATCGCAGGTAAATACGCCTCGGGCCATTTCCGGATACCCGCAATCTGCGAACCCTCAGCCGGCTGAGCTCCCACAATAGTTATAGCCGGATTTTTTAATTTTAAATAGCGGCTGACGCCCATGATCGTACCAGTGGTACCCATGGCGCTGACAAAGTGCGTAATCTCGCCCCCGGTTTGATCCCACAGTTCGGGGCCGGTGGTATTGAAATGCGCCAAGGGATTGTCGGGATTCGAAAACTGATCCAACACCTTACCTCGCCCTTGCACTTGCATCGTAGTCGCAAGGTCACGCGCAAACTCCATACCACCACCACTCGCAGGGGTCAGAATCAGCTCAGCACCGTAAGCCGCCATGGAGGCGCGACGTTCAACCGAGAGGTTATCGGGCATGATTAAAATCATCTTATAACCACGCATAGCGGCGGCCATCGCCAGCGCAATGCCGGTGTTGCCGCTTGTGGCCTCGATCAGGGTATCGCCGGGCTTGATTTCACCCCGCGCCTCTGCGCCCAAAATCATCGCCAGCGCCGGACGGTCTTTGACCGACCCGGCGGGGTTGTTGCCCTCAAGCTTACCCAACACAATATTGCCGCGCTCTTGCGCGTTTTTTGACGGAAGCCGCTGCAACCGCACAAGTGGCGTGTTGCCCACGGCATTTTCTACGCTTGGATATGTTTTCATCGCTGCCTCCGTGATCGCTCGCCTAGCATGGCGAGCGATGCATCAAAGCGATGATCATACCAAAGACATGAGCAGGCGCAGGGGCTTGAGTCGCCTGTCTGCTGAGCAAGCGCAGAGATCATGACCCTCTGTCTGTTTACTGAAATGCCTATCAGATTATTGAGATGGCATGGGCTCAATCGTTGGTGTCGCCACACCAGTGGGCAGTGCAACACGACGGGGTACAACCTGAGAAGCAGCGCTCTGCCCTTTTGCCGACAAACTACCTGAGGCCGTACCCGCCCCAGGCACCCGCAAGCCAGCGGCCTGCAGCGCCTGCAACCGCTTCAGCCCAATCCCTCTTACACGATCCGACAAATCCTCGAGCGACTCAAACGGGCCCGCACGGTTGCGCTCTTGCACAATAATCTGAGCGGTACGTGGCCCCAAGCCGCGCAAGTCTGTCAGTTGCTCGGCGGTTGCCGTATTCAAGTCGAGCGCCTGAGCTGACAACCCGACTCCAACACCAGCCAACATAACCGCCACGCGCGCACGTCGAGCCAGGCGATTTGAGGTCTGGTGCGTGAACGGAAACGACCAACGCCCACTCGAGCGCTCTGTCTGTTTCTGAGGCCGGAGTAATGTGTGTTCAGACGCCAACGGCACTGCAACGGTTGAATCAAGAAACGGGTTCATCGCTACCTCTTAAATGGATGACGCGGACCAGTGTGGGGCCAAAACAGCCCGCACTGCCACAACGTCATCTTGAGGTTTTTCGTAGCGATTAAGCCACTAATAGCTAGGCAATATCCACTCGTACTTTGCCGACTGCGTAAACGCGAAACTGAATTTAATCAAGAAAAAACATACTGTTCTTGATTTCGCTCTAAAGACCAGGCGCACCTGGCCACTTGCCGCAGCAATGGGCGATTTATTGCGCGCCGGCAGTTGCTTCGTGCAGTGCCCTGACATACTCACTCACGCCCGTTTGCACGTCGCGCATCTCGGCTTTGTAACCTGCAGCGCGTAACGCAGAGACATCAGCCTGCGTGTAGCTTTGGTAACGCCCCTTCAGGTCTTCAGGAAACGCCACGTAACGCAACGAACCGTGCCTCACGAGCTCTTCGAGCGACATCGGCGCCTGCCCGCGCAACGTGCGCATCGTATTCACAACCGCACTGGCGACATCGTTAAACGGTTGCGCGCGCCCCGTGCCGCAATTAAAAATCCCTGATACTTTGGGGTGATCGAGAAAATGCAAATTGACATCGACCACATCGTGTACCGAGATAAAGTCACGCAACTGCCCACCATCGGCGTAGCCATCCCATCCGCCAAACAAACGCACATGACCCTCGTCGATAAACTGGTTCATGTTGTGAAACGCTACCGAAGCCATGCGCCCTTTATGCTGCTCTTGGGGGCCGTAGACATTGAAATAACGTAAGCCAACTACCTGCGCGGTGAGCGAACCCATCCGTGCACGCAATACTTGGTCAAACAAAAATTTTGAGTAGCCATAGACGTTTAGCGGTTTTTCATTTTCGAGGGCCTCAGCGTAGTTCGGGCCTGCGCCGTAGACGGCAGCCGAAGAGGCGTACATCAACGGCACTTTGTGCGCTTGGCAATACTCGAACAGTTCGAGTGTGACGCGATAATTGTTATCCATCATGAACTGACCATTACGCTCGGTCGTATCCGAACACGCCCCCTGATGAAACACCGCACGCACACCAGGCAAGAACCCATCGCTTACACCTCGACGAAACTCGTCTTTGTGCATGTAATCGATGATTTGACCACCCACCAGGTTGACGAATTTATCGCCATCCGTTAAGTCATCGACTGCCAGGATGTTTGTGACGCCACGGCGATTTAAGCCGCGGATGATGTTGCTGCCAATAAAGCCAGCCGCGCCTGTGACAACAATCATGCAAGTTCTCCGGCAGTTACTGTAGATGTTCCTAGTTTACCCACAACGATCCCGCCCGCGCGATTGGCCCAACGCATCGCTTCAGGCCAGTCAACCCCAACGGCACGCATGACCGCCAACGTGGCCAAGACCGTATCGCCCGCACCCGAGACGTCAAAGACCTCGTGCGCCTGCGCATCGACATGGTCGCTGCCCTGCGCAGTAAATAGAGTCATGCCCTGCTCTGAGCGGGTCACCAACAGAGCCTCGAGTTCGAGTTGCTCGCGCAACGCTTGCGCGCGTTCTGCTAAGTCAACCTCGCTCGACCAGTGCCCGACAGCCTGCTGCATTTCGCCTCGATTAGGGGTGACCAGCGTCGCGCCGCGGTAGCGTTGATAATCGCTCCCCTTCGGGTCGACCAAGACCGCAATGCCCTGCATGCGCGCCAAGGTGATCAAGGCCTCGACATGCGCCAGCGCGCCCTTGGCATAATCAGAAAAAACCACTACATCGTGCTCGGCGAACAACGGTGCTACCTGCGCCTGCAAGGTATCCAGTAACTGAGCGGTTGGTTTCTCTTCAAAATCGATCCGCAACATTTGCTGTTGACGTGCCAACACCCGCATCTTAAGCGTTGTGGGGTGCGCCGCATCGGCAATCAGGTGCGCGGTCACGCCGGCCTCTGCCAGCAACGCATGCACCCGTGCGGCCGCTTCATCCACACCCACCAAGCCGACCAAGGTGACCTTTGCACCCAATGCCACAGCATTGCGTGCGACGTTGGCAGCGCCGCCTAAGCGATCTTCGCGGCGGGCAACATGTACCACCGGCACGGGCGCCTCGGGCGAGATACGCTCGACGTCACCAAACCAATAGCGGTCAAGCATCACGTCGCCGACGACCAATATGCGCGCGCGCGTGGCAGCGTCTTTAGGAAATGTCTTCATTCAAGTTCTTCCATGCGGCGTGGTTTATAGGTTTCCCACGCGTTGCAACCAGGGCACTGCCAGTAATAGCGTCGCGCTTGAAACCCACAGCTACGGCAGGTATAGCGATCAAGGCGCTGACTGTGCCGATTAATCAACCGACGCAACAAAGCCAGGTCGGCACCCGGAATCGGGCTTTCGAGCGGTGTTTGATGTTCAGTGGCATGGGCCAACTCAGCCTCAAGCAAACGATCAAGGCCCAAGAGCGAGGGATGCGCTTGTAAGGATTTACGCGCAAAAGCCCAAGCGACATCAACGCCCTGCTGGGCGCGCAGCGCACGAAACACAACGTTAAACAAATCAAGCGACGGATATTTTTCGTGGTGCGCAAGCAATAAGGCTAGCCCCTGCACCGACTCTTGTGTCTGAGAAAAGTTTTGCAGTAGCTGCTCGGCTACAAGACCCGCAAATTCAGGCGCTTGTTCAAGCACCGTTTGAAAATGTTGCCTTTGCACTAAAGTTTGTTGCGCAGAGCCGGCGATCGAAGCGTGCATCATGGCAACGCGAACGCCTGCGGCTGAACCTGAGCTGGCACCACTCGCCTTGGCGGCGCGCTCTGCCTGCTTCAAAGCCTCTTGCGCTTGCGCAACCAGCGGGGGCTTGGTCGCCAGTGCAACCTGCGCCTGCTCACAGTGGTAATGCACCAACTGCGGTACGGGTTCGTCAACCAGTTTTCGAAGGCTTTCAACTGCTTGAATCGCGCGTGACCAGTCGTGTTCAGACTCGTAAATACGGATCAAGGCGCGTAACGCCGGCAGAGCAAAGCTCGTATCCTTCAGGGCTGTAAAGGCCTCTTCGGCGCGATCTAGCATGCCCGCTTTGAGATAGTCTTGTGCCAGCTCATGCTGAGCGTGTTCGCGCTGACTGCTTGGCAGATCGGACCGCGCCAATAGGCTTTGATGCACACGAATCGCTCGCTCCATTTCGCCACGCCGACGAAACAAACTGCCTAGAGCAAAGTGCAGCTCGGTCGTTTCAGAATCAAGTTTAGCGACCTCGACGAAAGCGTCAATCGCGCGGTCTGGCTCTTCGTTGAGCAAAAAATTTAAACCGCGAAAATACGAATCAGGCAGATTACGTGTCTCGGACAAAATCTGCCGAATATCAAAGCGCGCAGCCATCCAGCCTAGAGCGAACAACAGCGGCACAAAAATCAGCCACCAAGACTCAAAATCCACGAGGTGTTCCTAAGATCAAATAATGAAGGTGCAACGCCTGCTCACCGCTCATCGGTCAAAAAATTGTCGAACTCAGATCGGAGACAAGGGCACTAACGCATCAGGGGACAGCGGCACGGCACCCTGGGGGTTGACCGCAGCTTGTATGCGTTCGAGGTCTTTTTTAAGGCGCACATTTTCGCGATGACGCCGGATTGAAGCAGGTACCGTCAGCAGCAGGCCAAACACAGTGCCCAACACAAAGGTCGACAGCATCACCACAATCAGCGGCACGCTTTGAACGGCCCAAGTACCGTAAAACGTCACGCCGACTGGATCAGTGTTTTTTAAGGCAAACATTAAGACGGCGACAAAAACAATTAAGCGTAAAGCCCAGACAAGGTAGCGCATGGCTGATGCTCCAAAGTGCAAAAGTCGATTGTAAGCGTCCTGCCGTTTTGGCGCATAAAAAAACCGCCTTTCGGCGGTTTTTCTAATAAATCAACGGTCTGTCGCACTTGATGGGTCGGTACCAGCCCCACTACCATTCAAGTCAACACGTTCGCGCAACTCTTTGCCAGCCTTAAAGTGCGGCACCTGCTTACCAGGTACCAACACTTGTTCGCCCGACTTAGGGTTACGCCCCACGCGTGGAGCACGCTCAGACAACGAAAAACTACCGAAACCACGGATTTCGATGCGCTGGCCTTCGGCCAAAGCCTCGGTCATGGCATCGAGTACCGTTTTAACAGCGTAATCGGTGTCGCGAGCAGCCAGCTGTGTATAGCGGGCCGCTAACGCAGCGATGAGTTCAGACTTAGTCACTGCAGTTATTCAGTGTCGCGAGCCTGATCGAGCTTGGCCTTGAGCAGTGCGCCCAAATTGGTTGTGCCCGATGATGCACTCGATTCTGAAATACGCTGCATGGATTCTGCAGTGTCTGCCGTATCGCGCGCTTTGATCGACAACTGGATCTGACGTGTTTTACGGTCGACGTTGATGATCATGGCTTCGATATTATCGCCAGCCTTAATCGCAGTGGTTGCATCTTCAATGCGGGCTGTTGAAATCTCAGAGACACGCAAATAGCCTTCAACCTCAAGCGACAACGTAACGATTGCGCCCTTGGCGTCGACCGACTTCACGGTGCCAGGAACCACAGCGCCTTTGTCGTAGGTTGACGCGTAATTGTTGAATGGATCGCCTTCAAGTTGCTTAACGCCAAGCGAAATACGCTCTTTGTCGGTGTCGATACCCAGCACGGTTGCATGAAGTTCGTCGCCTTTCTTGAAGTTGCGAACCGCTTCTTCACCGGTTTCAGTCCATGACAAATCAGACAGATGTACCAAACCATCGATACCGCCTGGCAAGCCAACAAACACGCCAAAGTCAGTAATTGACTTAATCGCGCCTGAAACTTTGTCGCCACGCTTGAAGTTAGAGGCGAACTCTTCCCAGGGGTTTTGACGGCATTGCTTCATGCCCAGCGAAATGCGGCGGCGATCTTCGTCGATTTCAAGAACCATGACTTCGACTTCTTCGCCCAAGGTCACAACCTTGCGTGGATCAACGTTTTTGTTGGTCCAATCCATTTCAGAAACGTGTACCAAGCCTTCGATGCCGGCTTCGACTTCAACGAATGAGCCGTAGTCGGTGAGGTTAGTGACTTTACCGAACAGACGTGTGTGCTGTGGGTAACGGCGTGCGAGACCCACCCATGGATCTTCGCCAAGCTGCTTGACGCCCAAGGACACACGGCTTTTTTCTTGGTCAAACTTAAGAACTTTTGCTTCGACTTCTTGACCAACGGCCAAGACTTCTGAAGGATGACGCACGCGACGCCATGCCATGTCAGTGATATGCAACAGACCATCGATGCCGCCGAGGTCAACGAATGCGCCGTAGTCGGTGATGTTTTTAACCACGCCCTTGACAATCGAACCTTCTTGCAGATTTTCGAGCAGTTTCTGACGATCTTCGCCCATGCTGGCTTCGAGCACAG